>JBGCEA010000264.1:0-25292 GCA_045105915.1 Nitratireductor sp. | reverse complement strand
CTTTTACAACACGATCTGCGCCTTCTATATGGCGTTCGTTCTTTCGTCTCATCATTTGCTCCTTGATTAGCAATGATGAGCCAAAAACACTCCCTTATGCAATATCCTTAATCTGTTCCATAGGCGTTGACGTCAAACAATGCAAATTAGCGACTCAAAATTTCGCCAATAGTAATTTTCAGTGAAAGCAAAAATATTGACGCTAATTTTAAATAAAGCATCTAACATTCGCTCTCAGCCTCTCTATAAACGCCTTTTACGCTTACTTAGACAATTATATTACTCAGTATCAGCGTTTTCTTGGGATACTATTTTTTTCCAGTGCCGAGCATAGGCAGTCAAAGCTTGTTCAGCTGAGAATGACATTTCTTCTTCCACCACCTCTTTATTATTGTGCTCAAGCGTAAGAAGAGCCGCGCCGATGCTCGTTCCTGTGCCAACAAAGGGAACAACTAATTGACCAGTAGATGCCTGCAGCATTTCACAATAATGAGCATTGTTTGCAAAGGGCCCTTCAACAATTATAGATCCTGCAGATTCAATAAGCTCTAAACACGAGGCTGTCATCAACGCCAAATAATAAGAAACAACAATGAAATACTCGCCATTTGTTAACTCGCCTTCACGATTAAGCCACTTACTTATCTTGTCTGGATATGGCCCAGAATTTGTGACGATTGAGGGAAGCAGCATGAGCATTTTATTCAAGACGCTTGCTTTATCCTCTTGTATATACTCTTGTGTGCGCCCCTGCATTAGGGTTTCAAATTCTCGCCCACCCATAAAGCGAGCAGATGGCACTGGTTCGCATAGTCCATTAACATTCATCAATGTGTCACGTTTAGGATCTAGTTTTATTGAGCTTGAGCCAATCGCCATTGAAATAACCCAAGTGCCAGTTGAGACGACACAAAACGGGCTCTGGCGTTTAAATAAATGCGGATATAAAGAAGCGTTTGAATCGTGAATGCCACAATGCACGCGCGTGTTGGGTTTCAATCCCATTTCAGCTGCCAGCTCAGGCTTTAGCACACCTATAAGCGAATTGGCTTTTTCAACAGGTGCCATCAACTCTAGCCACCCTGCCTTTTCTACAAAAGAAGAATATTTAGCAGCTTTAGGATTCCATAAATCTGTATGGCATCCCAAAGATGTAAATTCGTTTACAACCACACCCGTTAATCGCGCCGTCCAATATTGAGCATATGTTACAATATGTTTTGTACGCGCCTTCAAATCTGGCTGAGTTTGAAAAAGCCAAAACAATTGCGCGCCAATATTCAGCCCTCCTGGCAGCCTTGGTGAGCCCGTTTCTTCAAAGGCAGGTCTAAGTTCATCATAGGCTTTTGAAAGGGCATCAGGACCATCAAATTCATAGTCCAAAATTGGCGTTACCAATTCATTATTCTCATCCAGCAATGCACAACATGCACCATGTGTGGTAGTCGTTATTGCACTTATTTCATAGGTTTTAGAAAAACCAGTAATAGAAGCAATAATAAAATTCCAAATTTTATCGGCATCAAAATGTGGATAAGGCGCCTGTTCTAAAACTTCATTTGGTTGTGAAACTACCTCTATTTCACGCATCGTTTCTAAATCGACCAAGGCCAATTTTACATTCGTTTTCCCAATATCTATGACCGCAACCGCGGATGGCCTTTGCATCATGATTATTCCATATGAAATACAAGACGCAAATCTCGAGACACAGGTTCATTTTTCGAATTTGTTTGCATGATGTCTGCCATATAAGCCCACCACTTTTTAACGACATCTGTGTTTGGCAAATCATCCATTTTATGATCTTTCAAACGCCACATAACACCAAACAAAATATTGGTGTCTTCGTCTAAAAATATAGAATAATCAGAGACACCAGCCTCTTTTAAGAGGGATAATAATTCTGGATAGACTGCATCGTGTCGACGTTTATATTCATCTGTCATGCCGCTATTTAAATACATCTTAAAGGCATATTTTTCTATTTCTTGGCTCATGTTTTTCGCCTGTCTTTAATTTGCTTAACAATGATTGGTAATGCAATCACAAGTATCAACAAAGCGCCAATGAAAATTGACATAACAATGCCAGGTACATTTAAAAGACCAAGGCCAAAACTAATTAACCCCATAATAAAAGCTGCGATGAAAACTCCTTGAACGGTTCCAGAACCACCAAGAATTGATACGCCGCCGAGCACAACCATAGTGATAACTTCTAGCTCCCACCCTTGTGCAATAGAGGGGCGGGTTGAACCTAAACGAGATGTCAAAAGAATGGCAGCAATGCCAGACATCAGCCCCACTAAACAAAATAGAATAAATTTAACGCGGTTTACTCTTATGCCAGAAAATTTTGATGTATCTGCATTATTACCGATAGCAAAAATTTGTCGCCCAAAGTTGGTTTTATGCAGCAAGACATAATAAGTCAGCGCTACAAGAATAAATAAAACAAACTCAAAAGAGATGACCCACCAAACATACCCTTGCCCAAAAAACGCAAAGTCTGCTGGATAGCCATTATACGCTTTATCACCCAAGATAATGAATGAGATACCTCGAAAAAAGCTCATCGTGCCAATCGTCACAACAATAGATGGCAGCCCTAAACCAACAACTAAAGCACCATTAAATGCGCCGCATACAGCACCAACCAGCATGCCCACTAAAACAAGTTCAGCTGTTCCAAAACCAAACTGCAAGCAAAAACCCATTATGGTAGACGATAGCGCAATGATAGCCGCAACCGATAAATCAATCTCGCCAGAGATAATCAAAAGCGCCATAGCAAAGGCGATGATTGCCTTTTCTGTGAAATTGAAGGTGGCATCTGACAATGCCCATGGCGATAAAAAATAAGGAGAACTAAGCGTGTTCATAATGAAAAGCGCAATAGCCACAACCAGCAATAGACTTGGCCAAGAAAATATTGCCAACTTTAAAGGCGATTCAAGGCGATCTTTTATTTCGCGTGTTTTTGTCTTTAAATCGCTCATGAGTTGGCCTCATTATTTTTTAAGATCAATCGCTTGCCGCGTTTTTGGCTGCTCGCATTGATGATGACAGCTAAGATGATAGCGCCACCAGATATGGCCAATTGCCAAAAAGGAGAAACGCCAATCACAGGAAGCGCGTTGCTGATAACACCCAAAAACAATGCCCCCAATGCCGCGCCAATAACAGAGCCAACGCCCCCAGCAATTGAAATGCCGCCTATCACACATGCCGCAACCACAGATAGCTCATACCCCTTTGCCACCTCAACCGAGCCAATGACATATCGAGAAACCCACAAATAACCACAAAAGCCAGACAACGCACCAGAGATACAAAATGTAACAAAAGTAGTTTTACCTATATTGATACCAGCATAAAGCGCCGCATTAGGGTTTATGCCAATCGCATAAATAGAACGCCCAAGTGCTGTTCTGCTCATAAATATAAAGAAGCCAACAAGAATTATAATTGCATACCAAGATAGCATTGGGATACCGATAAACTCATATCTGGTGTGCTGAATAAAACTTTCAGTAAATGCATCTGCATTCACCCATTTACCGCCAGCAATCAAAAAGATAACACCACGGTATATTGTTAAAGTGCCTAAAGTCACCACGATTGATGGAATACCCAGCCACCAAATTAACGTGCCATTTAAAGCCCCCAAAACCAGACCTGTAAAGGTTGCGATAAACATGAGAACGGGCACAGGAATCGATGGATATGCCGCATTGAGTAAGGCTACAATCATGCCGGATAAAGCAAGATTTGAAGCCATAGAAAGATCGATTGAACGCGTTAAAATAACAGCCATTTGGCCAAGTGCTAAAATGATTAAAATTGAACTATCATTAAAAATTTGAACCAATGTTTCTACTGAGCCAAAACCGCTAGATCTAAAGCTGGTCAGAACAATCATGAAACAGATAACAATAGCGAGCCATAGCTCGTGCGTTTTAGACAAAGCTTTCATGCTGCGTTCTCCTCAATACCTGCGGCTGAACGAATGAGCATTTCTGCACTCAACGATTTGTCGTTTTTAAATATCTCAACAATGCGCCCTTCACGCATCACAACTATTCTATCACTCATTCCCATCACTTCTGGAATTTCTGAAGACACCATAATCACGCTTAAGCCTTCACCAGCCAATTCTGACATAAATGAATGAACCGCCGCTTTTGAACCAATATCGATGCCTTTTGTTGGCTCATCTAGAATGATAACTTTTGGCTCTCTTGCGAGCCATTTTGCAATCACAACTTTTTGCTGATTACCGCCCGACAAAGTACCTACATGCTGGCTAAGCGCTGCAGCTCTTAAATCCAATCGCTCAGTATATTTTCGAGCCAGTGCAAATTCATTTGCCATATCCAAAAAGCCATTATTGGATGTAGACCTTAAAGAGGGGAGCGAAATATTCTCGACAATCGGCATATCCAAAACAACGCCCTGTTTTCCGCGTTCTTCAGGCAAATAAACCAATCCTGCCTCAATAGCATCTGCAGGAGATTTTGGAGAAATTTTTGCATTACCAATGCTCAAAGTGCCAGAGGCTGGCGCAGTAATTCCAAACAATGAATGCATAAGTTCACTACGCCCCGCCCCTACCAAACCGTAAAAGCCTAAAATCTCACCTTTGTTTAATTCAAAATCAATATCAGCAAATTCGGTTGAATGGTTATACCCCTTCACTTGCAAAATGGTTTCACCAATCTTGCTCGTCCTTTTTGGAAATACCTGATCTACGGATCGCCCAACCATCATGTGCACAATTTCGCTTTGTGACTTATCAGTGAGCAAACCCTTGCCAACCATTTCGCCATCACGAAACACCGTGTAGCGATCTGCAATTTTATAAATCTCATCAAATTTATGAGAGATAAATAATATGGCTTTGCCAGCGGCTTTTAAATTTTCAATGAGTAAAAATAAATCTTCAATTTCTTTATATGACAATGCCGCGGTCGGCTCATCCATTATCACAACATCTGCTTCAACTGATAAAGCACGCGCAACAGCCACCAAATGCTTGTTCGCAATACTAATCTCTTTCAGCTTTACTTCGGCATTTATATGCCCCGCCCCAATTTCATCTAGCAAAATATTGGCATTGTAATTCAAGGTTTTCCAGTCAATTAAATTGAACTGTTTTCTAGGGTAATGCCCCAGAAATATATTCTCCGCGACGCTAAGTTCATCAAACAATACCGTCTCTTGGTGAATCGCAGTTATACCTAACGAAAAGGCATCATGCGCTGATGCTAATTCAACTTTTTTGCCCGAGATAAAAATCTCACCTTCATCTGGCTGATAAATTCCGGTCATGGTTTTAACAAGCGTAGATTTTCCAGCGCCATTTTCACCAATAAGTGCAGTCACCTCACCTTTGTAAAGTTCTAGCTCCACATTATTGAGGGCTTTTACACCTGGGAATATTTTCGAAATTCCAGAAAGCTTTATTATGGGTTCACGCATAATGTTCATTATCTTTAGAAATTTAAATAATCGAAAGCACTTTGAGAATAGCCACTATTCGCAGCCTTTCGCAAATACATTGCATGGCACTGTTAAGCGCTCGCAATAACGAGAGTTGAATAATCGTGTTAGCTGAGCAATGGCGTGTACCGCCATTGCTCTTTATCATTAAGTTGACTTAATAGATTTTTGAAAACTCTTCGATGTTTGATGCATCGAATGTAAATGGTGCTGCCATAGCTGCAGAACCAGTACCATCAAGTGTGATTTCACCCACTGAACCCAATGAGAATTTTGCACCTTCTTCTGCTTTTGTACCAGCAATAAGCTGATGCGAAATTTGTACTGCAGAATAACCAAGATCAATCGGGTTCCAAAGTGCTACAGATTTAGATGAACCATTATCAATGAATTTTTTAAATTCTGATGGGAGCGCTAAGCCTGAAACATTTACTTTACCGATCAATTCCATGTCAGTCACAACTTGAGCTGCTGCAACCACACCAACAGTTGTTGGCGCAATAATTGCCTTTAGGTTTGGATGATTTGCAATCAAACCTTTTGCTTCATTTGTGCTTTTTACAGAATCATCGTCGCCATAAACAACCGCAACTAAGTTAATGTTTGGAAATTTAGTTGGAAGAAGCTCTTTCGCAGCATCAATCCATGCATTTTGGTTCGTCGCTGTTGATGAAGCTGACAAAATAGCAACATCGCCACCATCTGGTAGATGATCTGCAGCAAGCTTGATGATTGTTTCACCAATAAGCGCTGTATCTGATGGATTTAGGTGAACCATGCGCCCTTCAGCTGCAACACCAGAATCCCATGAAACAACTTTAATACCACGAGCCATTGCTTTTTTAAGCACAGGCACAAGCGCATCAGGATCATTTGCAGAAATCGCAATCGCATCTACCTGTTGTGCAATAAGTGAATTTACAATTTCAATTTGACCTTCAGCGGTAGCGGCAGTTGGGCCTGTATAAATGATTTCCACATCGCCAAGTTCTGCAGCAGCCTTTTCTGCGCCCTTTGCAGCCGCATCAAAAAAGCCATTACCAAGTGACTTAACAACCAGAGCAACGCGCTCAGCTGCAAGTGTTGGGCTAGCAGCCATTGTCATTGCAATTGCGGTTGTTACCGCTAGTTTTTTAAAGATATTCATTTTACTTCCTCCAGTTCAATTAAATTTCAGGCGTCAACCTGTAGCCATTGTCTGCGCATTCGCAGTTTCGTCCGCGACGATTAAATTCACACCTGCTTCCTCCAGCATCATGCGATCTTCGTCTCGAATACTATCATCCGTAATTACGGTTGTTACGCGCTCCAAGCTGCATAAAATCAAACTCGAGCGCGCTGTAAATTTTGAAGAGTCAGCCAAAATAACCAACTCTTCTGATTGATTAATTAGCTTTTGCTCAGCCTGAATAATCAACGGGTCTGCTTCCATTATGCCAAGAGAGCAAATGCCTTGCGCTCCCATAAACATTCGTTTTGCATAAAAGTTTCGGGTCACATCATTTTCAAACGGACTTAGAATAATATTTTGCTCACGATAAATAATACCACCAGACAACATGATCGTATTTTTAGAGTGGTTTAAAAGATGCTCCGCAATTGGAAATGAGTTCGTAAAAATTTGCATGCGCTTTGCAGCAAGCGGATGCACCATTTGAAACGTTGTCGTGCCGCCATTAATAATAATCGCATCACCCTCTTCACAAAGCTGAACAGCAGCATTTGCGATGGCAGTTTTTTTAAGGGTATTAATCCCCTCATTCACTGAATAGGTGCGCCCAGCAAGACCGACAAATTGTGGCGGATTGATTGATTCTGCGCCGCCTCTAACCCGTCTTAATTTTTTTTGCACATGCAAAGTAGCAATGTCACGACGTATCGTAGCCTCAGACGAACCCGTTAAGGTGACAAGCTCCATCACCGTTGCAACTGGCTTATCCTCGATCGCAGATAGTATAATTCTGTGACGTTCATTTTCGTGCATGCTTGTTCTCCCAGCAATATAGTTTCACTTAAAACAATCATTGTCAATCAGATTCAATCAAAAAAGATCACATCAACAATATATATGATTGTAAGTGAGTGTTTTTGATTGACAACATATAGTCAGTTCTATTTATTACATAATCAGTGCATCTAAGGTTACATTAAAGGTGCGTCAGGGAGAGATGAATGTCTGAACAGAGCAAAACCGTTCAAAATAAATCAAAATTAGAAATATTATGGGATGATAAAACCGCTAAGGGCATGACACAGCCTGAATTGTTGCTGTATCGCTCAAATCTTCTTGGATCAGATAAAAGAATAACAAACTATGGCGGTGGCAACACCTCAGCCAAAGTTATGGAAATGGATCCACTCACCAATGCTCAAACCCAAGTTCTTTGGGTAAAAGGCTCAGGCGGTGATGTTGGCTCAATAAAGATGAATGGTTTTTCCACCCTTTACATGGACAAATTAAACGCGTTGAAAAACATCTATCGCGGTGTCGAATTTGAAGACGAAATGGTGGGTTACCTGCCCCATTGTACTTACAACTTAAACACACGTGCAGCCTCTATCGACACACCATTACATGCTTATGTTCCTAAAAAACACGTGGACCATATGCATCCAGATGCCATCATTGCAATTGCCGCATCAAAAAACTCAAAAGAATTAACACAAGAAATTTTTGGCGACGACATTGGCTGGTTACCATGGAAACGTCCTGGCTTTGAATTGGGGCTATGGCTTGAAAAATTCTGCCTAGATAACCCCAATGCTAAAGGTGTGGTTTTAGAAAGCCATGGTTTATTCACATGGGATGATGATGCAAAAGCATGCTATGAATTAACAGTGAACATCATTCAAAAAGCCATGGATTGGTTTGAAGAAAAAACAAATGGCAAAGCCGCATTTGGTGGAAGCAAGCATGACAGTTTAGAGCCATCATTACGCCGTTCTATCGTAGCGCAATTAATGCCAGCGATACGAGGCATGATTTCTGATGATCATAAAATGGTTGGCAATTTTGATGATAGCGAAACAGTTTTAGACTTCGTAAATTCTAATGAAATGCGTAATTTGGCTCAACTTGGCACGTCTTGCCCAGACCACTTTTTGCGCACAAAAATTAGACCACTCATCATAGAAATTGATCCCAGTAACCCAAATGTAGAAGACACACTAGCAAGCCTACAAAGCGCAATTGCGGCCTATAGAGATGACTACAAAGCATATTATGACAGATGCAAACATGAAAACTCTCCACCGCTAAGAGATCCAAACGCAGTTGTTTATCTCATCCCTGGTGTTGGCATGCTTACATTTGCAAAAGACAAGGCAACTGCGCGAATTTCAGGCGAATTCTACGTAAATGCAATTAATGTTATGCGCGGAGCAAATGCAGTTAGCAAATATTGCGGCCTGCCCGAGCAAGAAGCCTTTGACATTGAATATTGGCTATTAGAAGAAGCTAAACTGCAACGTATGCCAAAACCAAAATCTATGGCGGGACGTATTGCAATAGTCACGGGTGGTGCTGGTGGCATTGGCGCAGCCACCGCTAAGCGCTATTTGCAAGAAGGTGCTTGTGTGATGTTAGCCGACATTGACGCCGATGCGCTTTCGCAAGCTGCTTCTAACTTATCAGATGCGTTTTCAAAAGATGTTGTTCGCACCGTTATCATGGATGTTACGGATGAAACCTCTGTAATTGAGGCTTATCAAAATACGTGTGTCGAATTTGGCGGCGTAGATTGCTTAGTTTCAAATGCAGGCATTGCCAGCTCTGCCCCAGTAGAAGATACATCGTTAGATATGTGGAACCACAACATGTCTATCCTTTCTACGGGTTACTTTTTGGTCAGCCGCGAAGCTTTCAAAATAATGAAAATTCAAAAAATGGGCGGCACAATAGTGTTTATCGCCTCTAAAAATGGATTGGCAGCATCTCCAAATGCATCAGCTTACTGCACGGCAAAAGCATCAGAAATTCAACTCGCACGATGCCTAGCACTAGAGGGAGCAGAGGAAGGAATTCGTGTGAATGTGGTGAACCCAGATGCTGTTCTTAAAGGGTCTAAAATTTGGTCTGGTGATTGGCTCAATCAGCGCGCTGCAACCTATGGCAAAGACAAAGAAGGCTTAGAAGAGCATTACAAAAACCGCTCTATGCTTAAAAGATCTGTTTTTCCAGAAGACATTGCAGAAGCCGCATATTTTCTCACCTCAGATTTATCAGCCAAGTCTACCGGTAATATTATCAATGTAGATGCTGGCAACGTTCAAGCGTTCACGAGATAGGAAGGATTTGATATGATTAAAAAGGATCTTATTCTTCGCTCAAATGAAAGCGCGCTGGACAACTTAAAAACTGACTACAATGCACTGGGCGAAAAACTCGCCAGAAACAATATTGACATTGAAGCTATAAAAAACAAGGTTTCAAATTATGGCATTGCCATACCAAGTTGGGGTGTTGGTACAGGCGGAACACGCTTTGCGCGTTTTCCAGGATCAGGCGAGCCACGAGGTATTTTTGATAAGCTAGACGATTGCGGTATTATTCATCAACTCACTAAAGCAACCCCAAGCGTTTCATTACACATTCCATGGGACACCGCCCCAGCGAACGATTTAATGTCTAAGGCTGAAGAGGTTGGACTAACCTTTGACGCAATGAATTCGAATACGTTTCAAGACCAAGAAGACCAAGCGCAAAGTTATAAGTTTGGTTCGCTTTCAAACACAGATGCAAAATGTCGAGAGCAAGCAATTGAACACAATTTAGAATGCATTGCACTTGGCGAAGCTATTGGATCAAAAGCACTAACCATTTGGGTTGGTGATGGTTCAAATTTTCCAGGCCAAGTAAATTTCACAAAACAATTCGAACGCTATCTTGATAGCGCAAAGAAAATTTACTCTAAGCTGCCCTCTGACTGGCGTCTTTTAACAGAACATAAAATGTATGAACCAGCATTTTATTCAACTGTTGTGCAAGATTGGGGAACCAATTATCTCATCGCAAAAGAGTTGGGCGAACAAGCCTATTGCCTTGTAGATCTTGGTCACCATGCACCAAATGTAAATATCGAAATGATTGTTGCAAGACTGATACAATTTGGAAAACTAGGTGGTTTCCACTTCAATGACAGCAAATATGGGGACGATGATTTAGATACAGGCTCTATTGATCCTTATCGCTTATTCCTCGTTTTTAACGAGCTGGTTGAAGCAGAAAGCATTCCGGACTTTGACCCAATGCACATGCTTGATCAAAGCCATAACGTGACCGACCCTATTGAAAGCCTAATGATGAGTGCAATGGAAGTGCAACGCGCTTACGCGCAAGCACTGATTGTCGATAGAGATGCACTTGGCGAAGCGCAAACCGACAATGATGCACTAATGGCAACCACTGCCCTTAAAAATGCCTTCAGGACCGATGTAGAACCTATTCTTGCGATGGCGAGAATAGAATCTGGGGGCGCGCTCGATCCTCTTTCAGTTTATAGAACATCAGGATATCGTGAAATGGTTTCAAACGATCGCCCTGCAGTTTCTGGTATTGGCGGAGGCATTGTTTAAGCTAAACCTTTTAGGCCCTATTACACTAAGCATAAACGCGCCGACTTAAAGGCTCGAGCTCTAACCCAAGGAACACGCACACTTTTTGCCGCCGCCCATGGCATTATAACACTCGGCCTGCATGATGGCTTTATGGAAGTGCCATCACCTAAGTTAGAAATCGAATTAGCTGATTTCGTGAAAAGCAATGTTGTTGGAATGATCCATCAACAAGAGCAGTGATGGTTTCTTAACGCCAAAAATCGCTTAAAGGAAATATAGCGTCTTTTAGTTATGAGAGTTCGGCAGTAAAATTATTCGCAACGCAAAATCACGGTAGCTGAGTAATTACCCACTTCAAACACATCAGCACCAGTTTTTCTCGCATCCATGTGAACGCGAATTGTAGAAGTTCCGTGTGCAATTGTTTGGGGCTGCTGTGTGGCAGCATAATAACTTGCACCATGCGAGCGATGCCATGCTCTAAAAGTTTCGCTGCTTGTGTCACTAGAAGGCTTCGAAGAAAATAATGTGGGCGCTTGCACTGAAAGTGAGAACCCATTTCCAGATGCAACAACCTTAGCAACGCCAGGAATACCAGGACCAGAACGAGAAGTTAAACGTTGATAACCATTTGTTGGGTCAAGCAAACCATCTCTTGTCACATTAATAGAACAAGTATGTTTAACGTTGCCTTCAAAATCCACGCCTTGCGCTAACGCTTGAGCAGGCAGCGACAAAAGTCCGACTGATAATGATATTGCCAAAAAGGCATTTATATTACGCACTGCTTCACTCCCCGACACTTCGAATGTTTTAACTCTGCATAAATTTCAAAACCCGATGTACCAGTTCTAACTTTAAATTTAGCTAAGTAAGATCCTGAATTTTTACCTTTAAAAACCGAACTGATTTTAATAATTTAAGTAAGGTTACCTTAATAGATGAGCGCCAGCACCCTCACCAATATTCACACCAGAATCCTAATGGCTAAATAGCTAAATAGCTAAATGTGTAAAACTGTATGGTAGCGAATGTGCTCAGCCGCAAACCAGTCTCTGCTGAATATCAAGTTATCTGGAGAATTCAGTTCTGCCGCATTATATTTTTGCTCAAAGGTTCATTCAGCAAAAAATCTGATCAACCAGATAACTGAGTTCGCATTGCTTGATAGACAACTGCTGTGGCGACATTTGCTAAATTTAACGATCTGACAAGCGGGTTCCGCATTGGCAAATGGAAGACCCTATCCTCACTACCATTTATTATTGAAGCTGGCAGACCTTTAGATTCGCAACCAAAGACCAAATAGGCGTCCTCTTGATAGTTTGGCTCAAAAACGCTTTGTGCACCATGTTCTTCAAAAAAATACAGGCTTTCGCGTGGTGGTTTTCTCTCGCTTAAAAAGTTTTCCCAACTGTCATATTGGCTAAGATGAACATGTTTCCAATAATCCATACCAGCTCTTCGCACAGCCTTCTCTTCTAATGAAAACCCATAAGGTTTGATTAAGATCAACTCCAGATCTAGCGCAACACAAGTGCGCCCAATTGCGCCAGTATTATACGGAATTTCTGGTGTTACTAATACAATTTTCATAGAAGGATTAGACATCGGCTATGTGGACTTTCTGGTATGCAAACGCGCAGTGCACTAAAGGTGTATATGCTGTTAGCTTAAACCTTAGGGCCTTAACAACACTAATTTTACTATTTTTGCATGAGAGGCTAAGAACAGCGAACCATTTAGCCAATTTCTTCCACCAACGTTTCTAAAGGCACCCCCATGGTCATTAAAGCTAATCTACACCCACGAAATCAACACCGTGAAGATTACGATTTTGTACGTTTAGTGGCGCATTCACCTGAGCTTGAGGCATTCGCGCTCACTAACCCTAATGGCCAAACAACTATCGATTTTCAAAACGTGTCGGCGGTGCGCATGCTAAATCGTGCATTGCTAAAGACCTATTACAATATAAATTTTTGGGACATCCCTGCCAATTATCTCTGTCCACCCATTCCAGGACGTGCTGACTACATTCACTATCTGGCGGATTTACTGGCGTGCAGCAACAATAAAGAAATCCCTCGTGGTCGTAACATCAAAGTCTTAGACATAGGCACTGGTGCCAGCTTGGTATATCCACTTATTGGCCAGAGTGAATATGGCTGGCACTTCACTGGAACCGACACAGACCAAGTTGCCATTAAATCTGCACAGCAAATTTGCAGATCAAACAATTTGAAAATCTCTCTCAAACACCAAAATATACCTGAGAATATTTTTAAGGGCGTGATTGAACCTGATGATCTATTTCACATCACGATGTGCAATCCCCCTTTCCATGCTTCAATCGAACAAGCTAACAAAGGCAACCAACGTAAGTGGCGAAACCTTGGAAAGGGAAATTCCAAGAAACTCAATTTTGGCGGTCAAAACGCTGAGCTTTGGTGCCCAGGTGGCGAGATAAAGTTTATCGCTCGCATGATTGAACAAAGCATAGAATTTGCCGATCAGTGCTTATGGTTTACTTCGTTGGTGTCGAAAAAAGATAACCTTGCCCCACTCTACAAGATTTTAGAAAAAGCTAAAGTTGCAGATTTTAAGGTGGTTGAAATGGCGCAGGGGCAAAAAACAAGTCGTTTCATTGCTTGGACATACATTAAAGAAAATCAGCGAAATATATCTGTTTAGTTTATTAAAAAAAATATTAAACTCACACATCGGAGTTTTTGAAGCAGTTGTGTTGGTTGGCAGAACTAAATTATCTCAACTTACTTTAAGCCAAACACTATCGTGTGGTTTTCCATTCAATGTCAAATTCGCTTAGAACTGCTAAATATTCTTCCAAAGATATTAAACCAATACACGCCATCGCCCCAATCTTTTTAACCTCACCGTTAGAGAGTTTCTTTGCTAGAATGATAGCTGGAACAACTGGGATACACAAACCATCTCCACTTCTTGCAATCAGGTCAAATTGTATATGTTTATCGTTACCCTTATCATCGACGCCACTAAGTTTCATATAAAACCCGCTATCATCCTTGCCCATCCAATCAAACAAGAAAGAAATACGTAGCAACAGTTTTGATAATGGTTGAAGAGAAGAAAGCACGCCAAAACGCACCAAACTAGAAAGGGCCACCAAACATAAGTGCAAAACTTTCAACTCTAGTCCTGCTCTAAAACGAATTGTTTTTAAATCTTTGTAACGCTTGGGAAAAAGCTCTAAATCTGGAATGTCGCAATTACCAAGTGGACGAAGGTTAAGTCGCCAAAAGTGTCTCCATTTAAGGCCAAGCCAACCATACACATTTTGCATTTCACCATCTATCAAAGTGGTAAATGGCTTGCCAGCATAGCTAAGAACCGCTCGTATGGTTGCTAAGCCTCTATTGGTCAATTGCGCAGTTGCAATTGCGTACTCAATTTTTTCAAGTTTATGAAATTCATTTTGATATTCATCAATTATAGAGGACGTCAGACAAGGCACTGAACTCGCACCACTGCAAACAAGAACGCCTTTGTCTTTTGCTTTTTCGTTTAGCTGGCTAATACCAACAACAAACTCACGAGCATCTGCTAAATCAACGTAGTGGCATCTATTTTCAATACAAGCCTGCGCGACATGGTAAGTTTGATTTTGATAAGGCCCAGATGTGTGAATAACGATATCACAATTGAGTTTGCTCAGCGCTTTAGAAAAATCTTTATTTACATCAAGTACAGCAATTTCGGCTTTATTAATTGGTTTAATATCATCAATAAATGCTTTGGCCTTGCTTTCATCGCGACCTGCAATGATCAGTTGAATATTTTTTTCACGAGACAAAATACGCCCAATAAAGCTACCAAAATTACCATATCCCCCAATGATCAATACACGACTTATCATACCTCTTTCACCACTTTAAACTGCCCCTTATATTCATATATTTTACCAAATAATGGGTGAGTTATAGTCGCGCACATATAAAATGAATTTTCATCAATCGCAGTTTCATAAGCATCACTTCTACCAATCAGCCATGTAATGGGAAGCACAAAACTAAACCGTCCAACACTCAATGAGTATCCCTTATGCGTTAGGCGGACTTGATTTTCTTCCCATGAGTATAATGAATGCCAGCATATCCCGTAGCTCATTTTCTCTCTTACTTCATTGCCAGATATCTGGCGCATTTTTGATTTAAAATGAAATGGTACACGATTTTTAAAGTAAAATACTCGATCAAAGCTAAAGTCAGAATTGTCTAATTGACTAGTAAAATGCACACTCACTGATACATTTTTTTCACTATAAGGTGGGGCAACTTTCAAAAACCAAAAACTAGGTTTGAGAAACCATTTGCACATAACATCAAGCTTGCCCTCAACAATAGAAGTGTCGAGGCAATTTGCACGATTAGCATAATGTTTATAGAAAACTGGCGGCAATGCTTCCCAGCTCTTCCCAAAAATAGGCTTGAAAATAGGTTCTTTTAAATTCTGTTTATGCAGCTTTTCTGATTTCATCTGACTTTGATTTTTATTCCAAGTTTCGAATTTTATCAGCACCTTTGAATTTAAGTGCCATATTTCGCGCGCTCTTCATGAAAGGATAACTTACTTTTACAAGAAATTTAGATTTGTAGAGCGTGTTATTTACGCGATTAAACCACCCCTCTTCTGCACCAAGCTTAGCCATTAAATAAAGCGCATCCTCACCTTGATAAAGTGCGCCCTTATATTTAACCACCATACCTTGATCAAGATTGAGCTGAGCTTGATTTATTTGAATCATGACTGGGTGGTCTTTTTGCATACGAGCATCAACGGTAATTAACTCGCCAACAGATTGTCTAAGCTTATACAAATCAGCACCCATCTGACAAATCGGACATTCACCATCATATACGAACCAGATTTTTTCTTTTTTAGACATTCAACGCCTTTTCGAAAGCTTATTTGAGTTCAGGACAGCTTCAAACAATCTAAGAGACCTTTACTTGAAACTTTTAAAAACTTGCGATACATTTAGCCAATAAGCTAATCGTTACATGTGCTATACATTTAGTCAACAAGCTAAATGATCGCAGTTAGGTTCCAAATGGAAAAAGTATTTCAGGCGCTTTCATCGACTGTCAGACGAAACATTTTAGCATATCTTTCTAGCACCAGCATGACAGCTGGAGAAATTGCTGAACGATTTGATATAACTAAGCCATCCCTCTCCAAGCATCTTAGCTTATTAGAAGACGCGGGTCTTATTGCGGGTAAGAGGCAAGGCAAATTTATACATTACAGTTTAGTTCAAGATAATTTGGTCAATACCCTAAATGGCTTTGTACAAGAGGTATGCGTTATGGGCCGTCCGCTTAAAAAAGAAAGCAAAGCAATAGCGAAGAAAAAAGAGAGTTAAGTTGGATTATCTACTTCTAAAATGGATTCATATTGTCAGTTCAACCATTTTATTTGGAACCGGCATAGGCAGTGCATTTTATATGTTCATGGCAAATAGACGAAAAAATTTAGAAGGCATTTATTTTGCGACACGCCATGTCGTTATCGCAGATTGGATATTCACAACGCCAAGCGTAATCATCCAGTTTTTAACAGGTATCGCCCTAGCAAAAGTGATGGGATATGAACTATTTGAAGGTTGGGTTTTTTGGGCTTTAGTGCTTTATTTTTTTGCTGGCCTGTGCTGGCTACCAGTCGTCTATATGCAAATAAAAATGCGCGATATGGCAAAAAAGGCTCTCAAAAATAAAACAGAACTACCAGCTTTGTATTGGAAAATGGATTTTTGGTGGATTCTACTTGGCGCGTTCGCATTTCCTGCCATCATCATTGTATTCTGGTTGATGGTTTATAAGCCAGAGCTTTAAAAACCTTCCTCCCCTCCCAAACGAGATCTTGGCCAAAAATATTCAAAAAGTGTGTTCCGCTACAGTCTCGGCAAAAATCAAAAGCCCCACTAAGGCTCCTGAATAAGCCCATAAAAACTAAGCCAGTTCTGCCAGCTTAGTTTCTTTGTTATTAAAAATGTAAAGTCCCTTAAGAAGCGCGCTCTAACACCGGCACAGCAATGGCTTTAAACTCTTCATCTGTCAAAATATCGCGTTTTTTAATGCCCGCTTGTTTTACGAGATCAAGAATTTCTGCATTTTGCACATCCGTTGCTTCGCCAAGGCCTAGTTGGTCTAGCTTATAAACAATAGAGGCTTTGCCGCTTTTCTTACCAAGCACAACTTCACCTTCGCGCCCTGTAAAGGCTGGATGTGTGCCAAACATAACCAATGGATCATGCATAACGTACTGTATGCCAATGCCAGATTCGCGTGTGAAGTTACCATCGCCAAGAACAGGTTTATTGCGCGCAATTGGCACATTTGAGATTTTTGAAACAAGCTCTGCAAGTTCTGGCAATTTGTCGAATTTATAGCCTGTTTCATATCCGTATAATAAATCTAGGCTTATCATCAACTCTTCAAGCGCCGCATTACCTGTGCGCTCACCAAGGCCATTAGCACATGAGTGAACACAAACAGCACCAGCAGTAACCGCAGCAATTTCAGTTGCTACTCCCATGCCAAAATCATTGTGTGTATGAATTTCGATCGGAAGACCCGTCATGCCTTTAACCCAGCGCACCATATATTTAATGGCTTCAGGCGTGGCACAGCCCATTGTATCTACAATGCCAATAGAGTCTGGCGGCGATTCATTCATAATGCCTTTGCAAAGATTTTCTAAATCACTTGGGCGCGCTCTTGTTGTGTCATATGGAAAGAATACAGCATGTAAGCCATTTTCTTTTGCATAGTTAATGATTGGCGCGGAGCGCTTTAGTACTTCTTGCCATGTCCAACCAAACTGGGTCACCAGTTTTGGATAACCAATTGGCACTTCAATAATTACGCCTTGCGCACCACATTCTAGCGCCATGTCAATGTCGGCTTTCATAGCTCGTGCAAAAGTGTAAATTTTTGAATTAAGCTTTAGCTTCGAAATTTCTTTAATGGCTTCTTGGTCTTGTGGCGAAACCGCTGGCATACCTGCTTCAATACGCTCAATGCCAATTTCATCCATCTTTGTGGCAATGGCAATTTTATCATCAACAGACATAACAACGCCTGGTGTTTGCTCACCATCACGCAAAGTCGCATCGTGAATTTCAACCTTTGGAGGCAGCTCTAAAGAGTTGCGAACTTCTGGTTCAAAATTGTATGGGCTCACCCAAAACTTACCATCTTCAAAGTGGTTTTCACGCATGCGTATCTCCAAAAAAGTATTAAATTAGCTTATTAAAATGATCAGTATCTAAGGGCTTTGTATAACTCTAAATGTAAGCACTAAAACTAACGATATTTTATATTTTTGTTCTAAAAATATCAATATTTTATTTGAAACAGCTACGTAAACGCACATAATATTTTTGCCATTTGGTTCAACACATTTGTCTAAGCCTAAATAAACCATTGTTTTAAATTGATTTTTGGAACGTAACAAGTGTTGTTAAAGTTCTATTTAAGAAACCGCAATATGTAGGTCACTATAAAAAATCGATATTTTTAGTGAAATTTGCACCAAAGAGCCTACTAATCGTTCTTTATTATAAACATACACCCCTGAAAATACGCTTTAAACGCATTATTGACGTGCAAAATGCTTTTATCCCCATATGCTGATATGCAGTTGTAACGAAAAAAATTCTACTCAAATTGAGTGATTAACAAAGACAATTGACTAATGATTGCTTATAATTCACAAAATTGAGTGAAAAAAGTATCGACGGTAAGTCTGCTCTGAAAACGAGGCAAAGATGGCACAAGACAAAAACGGATTAAAAGTTTTGGATGGCGGCAAGCTAGACAAAGCTGAAACAACTAAAGATACGTCTAGTCCGCAGTCTATGACCAGTCAGGCATATGCTCGCTTAAGAGAAGATATTATTTCTGGTGTTTTGCGCCCTGGTCAAAAACTCAAAATTGATGAATTGCGAACCCAATACGATGTTGGTACAAGCCCAATTAGAGAGGCGTTGAGCCTTTTAACTTCTGATCACTTTGTGGAGCGATTAGACCAACGCGGCTTCAAGGTTGCGAATGTCAGCGAAGAAGAGTTCACAGAACTTTTAAAAACCAGATGCTGGCTTGAAGAACGCGCGCTACGAGAATCTATAAAAAATGGCGGTAGCGAGTGGGAAGAACAAGTTGTACTTGCGGCTTATCGATTGTCTCGTGTACCGCGCTCAGAAACTGGCGATCATTTTGTAGCAAATGTTGAATGGGAAAAGCGCCACAAGCATTTTCATATGACTCTTATTTCTGCTTGCGGCTCTACGCTTTTACTCAAATTTTGCGATCAGCTATATGATCAAAATGTACGCTATCGCCAACTCTCAGGCAAAACAGCTTATCCAGTTAGAGACATAACTGCTGAACATGGCGCACTATGCGATGCGGCACTTGCCAGAGACGCAGAATTGGCTTCAGAACTTTTATGGGCGCACTATGATCGCACAGGTAATTTCTTAAAAGACCAGATAAACAAGTAAAAAGACCTGAAGCGCAAGCTTCAGATCTTAAGTATTTGCTTTCGAATTTTACTTAACTATTCAGCAGCTAAGATAAAATCAAAGTCGACTTTGAAAAATGGCAGCGTAACATTATAGCCAATAGCTAAACCCGCAGAGACATTTGCTTTGTCGTTATGCTCGATATATTCCATGATAAGTTTTTCACGTACACCAAACACAGCATCTTCATCTAAGTATGGATCATCGCTTGGAAATACTTCTGTGACGAGCGATCTAAAACCTGGCGCCGTAATGATGAAGTGCAAATGCGATGGACGCCATGGGTGACGACCTGTTGCGTGCAGCAATTCGCCAACTGGGCCATCATCAGGCACTGTATAGGGCGCTGGTCGAACCGTTGTAAATTTATAAACACCATCATCACCAACATTAATATGGCCGCGCAAATTATATTCAGGCTGTGCCTTATCTTGGCCAGAATAAAGGCCGTTGTCGGCAGTTTGCCAAATCTCAATTTCTGCGCCTTTTATAGGTGTGCCATCAACAGTTTTAACAACGCCTTCAACAATAACTGTTGCGCCTTCATTATCTGCCTTCATATCGCCGCCAACTGGCAGATCTGGTGCCCCTAAAATATGAAAAGGACCAAGTACGCTAGAGGGTGTGCCATCGTCTGGTGAATTTACCATATCAACAAGCGAAGAAAGGCCTAGAACATCTGATAGAAGAACATATTCATTTCTCTCACTATCCGTAATCTCGCCTGTCTTTTGAATGAATTCCAATCCCTTACGCCATTCATCATGCGTTAGGTTTGTTTCACGTACAAAATCGTGCAGATGATTTACCATTTTTTCAAGAACAAAGCGCGTCCGCTCATCTGTATCTGGACCACAATAATCCATGAACGCTTTGGTGATGTTGTCTTGACTTACGGTACGCATACTTTTCTCCTGAAGGAAGATGGCTCTGCTACAGCAGGCCAGTCGATAGAATTGGATATTTGATAATTAAAATTAGAACGAGCAGCATGATAACTGCAAATGGGAGTGCGCCCAAGAATACATCTTTTAAAGAAATTCTTGGATCATTGAGCGTTGCTTTAATCACAAAACACGAAATACCAAGTGGCGGTGTGAGCAAACCAATTTCTGCACCAATAACAGTAACAATGCCAAACCATACAAGGCTCATGCCCATGCTCTCTTCAATAATTGTTATAAAGAGCGGAACCACAATGAGAATAATTGAAGACGTGTCTAAGATCGTGCCCAAGAATAACATTAAGATCACATAGATAAGCATAATGCCAAAGAAGCCAAAATTATATTCTTGCAAGAAGGCGTTCAGCTCGTTGGGAAGGCCTGCATAACCAAGCATTCTTGAATACAGCGATGCCATGAGAATGAGGAACAAAATGGACGCCGGAATATGGCCTGTCTCAATGCCAACTTCCCATAAAGATTTTGCGTTAATTTTTTTGCGCACCAACGCAATTATAAATGCAACCAATGCACCCGCCGCGCCCGCCTCTACTGGGGTTAGCCAACCCGTATATATGCCGCCCAACACAACAAGAATAAGTAGAACAATTGGAACGGTTTTATCAAGCAACTCAAACATTGAAAGCGGTGTATCAGGCGCTGGCTTAATGTTTGCGCCCAAAAAGTTTGGCCAGAATTTTGCAACACAAATAATGCCAATAATATAAGCCACGGTCAAAATTAGACCTGGAATTATTCCGGCAATAAACATATCCCCAACCGATTGCTCTGCTACAAATGAGTAAATAATAAGCATAGCGCTTGGAGGAATAATCATGCCAAGGACAGATGAACCCGCCACCACGCCAACAGCAAAACGCGGATTATAGTTTAGGCGCAACATTTCTGGCACTGAGATTTTGGTAAACACTGATGCAGATGCAATAGAAGAACCTGTAACCGCTGCAAACACAGCATTTGCGCCAACGGTTGCCATGCCTATGCCGCCAGAGATTTTTCGAAACCCCCTATTCATAACCGCATATATATCTGTGCCAAGCCCAGCCCTCGAGACCAGCAAACCCATTACGGTAAATAAGGGAATGGTAGCAAATTCATATTCAGAAACACCATCGCCAATGGCAACTTTCAAGAAGTTGAAAGCCAAAATTGACTTGCCGCTGATTAGCCAAATAGATGCAAAAGAAACAACGCCTAAAGCAATTGGAATGTACACACCCATGTAAACCAGTGCGACAATTGCAAAAACAGATATGGTTCCAACTTCAACAGGAGACATGATTTACTTCGCTAGGTTTGATGTGTTGCGTTTAAATTTGGCAGTCAAAAACGGATCGTGTTTTGATGCACCTAAGATGGCTTTGCAAAGAAAAATAATACTGCAAAGCGTTACACTATAGGCAATTGCTAGTTTTACAGGCCATACGGGCGCAGTAAAAATTCCGGGCGTGCCAGCATAGTCGCATCGCTCAAAGGCGGCGCCTAAATCTGTTAGAATATTTCCTGTGGGCGCTGGGCCAAATTCTGGTGGCGTTATAAAGTGGCAGCTTTCAAAAGCTTCTACAAATTCTGGCCACATCGTCCATGCTGCAAGCGCCATAAATATGCCGGCTAATAAATCAATTGAGCGTGAAACCGTTTTACCAATTTTTGGCTTTTGATCATTCATCAACAGTAAGAAACCATCAGAGCGCGTTAAGCGGTTGCTTCTTACAACATCTGGCAATTGTAAAAACACAACAAGCACCAGAGAGAAAATTACGAGTTCGAAAACACCGCGAATTGGGGAGTGAAATACCCCACGCGCAACCACATCGAAGTTTAAAATTAATACGAGTACAAAGACCAATATAGTACCGATCATATTTGTGATCATTGCTACATTGACTGAACCGTTAAAAATCCGGCGAAAAATTTCCATTTTATATCTATCCCTCGCCGGACTTGGCTATTGTATATTAAAGTTCGCTAGCCCAATCTCTGATTGGTGTTTGGCCAGCAGCTTTTAGCTTGCCCATATATGCTTTTAGCATATCAGAACCTGGAGCACCTGCTGAATCAAGCTTTTTAGCCCAATCAACCGCAATGTTTGGCATTGCTTTTACCCATGCTTCTTTTTGCTCTGCTGTAAGTTCTACAACAGTACCACCGCCTGCCTTATAAGCTTCTAAAGAAGCCGCTGCGCGGTCCATTGCAATGCCTGCGATATGATCACGATATTCAATCGCGATTTTTTGCAAAACAGCTTTCACATCGTCTGGTAGCTTTGCCCAAACATCTTTGTTCACTGTTACAGTTTTTGAATTCACAGCACCAAGATCAGCTTTGATCATGTAAGGTGCAACTTCTGCAATTTTGAATGTTTTAGCCGCTTCAGGCCAAAGCATGGCACCATCAACAACGCCTGTTTGGATCATTGAGTAGAATTTTGGAAGTCCGCCACGCACACCAGCAACATCTTTTAGGCCTTCAAGATAGCGAAGGTTATAACCAGCGCCAGCAATTTTCATGCCCGAAAAATCTTCCAATGAATTAACAGGTGTTTTTGAAAACATCTGATAAGTATCAAGCACAACGCCTGTTGCTAGGTAGACTTGGTTTTCTGCGTCTAGTTCTTTGCCCATTTGCGGGAATTCTCTAGCAATTTCATCAACTGCTTTTGCGACAACGCGTGCATCTGCTGATACAAAAGGTGTCACCGCTGATATACCTTGGCTAGGCAATGCAGAGTTGTGGAAAATTGTCGTAACAATACCAATATCGCCAAGACCAAGCTTAATGCCTTCTAGAACGCCGCGTGGCTTAACAATTGAACCGCCATAGCCTTCTTGCCATTTGATTTCGTATTTACCAGCTGCGGCCAATTCTTCGTTTACACGAGGAATAAAGAAATTCGAAAATTCTTTCACCCACATAGAACGCTCAGGATAGCCATCAATAGCTATCATGTTAATGGTCTCTGCAGCATTTATTGGCGCAATTGCCATAGTGCTATTTAGGCCAGCAGCCATAATAGCAGCCACTAAACCACCACGTGTTATATTTGAAATTGTTTTTAACATTACTCTTCTCCCATTTTTAGCAGACAAAGCTGCAATTCCTGCCCAAGCTTTACGAAACGCGCAAAACTTAGGTCGATTTTGGTTGCCAATCTTCCTCAATAATTGTGCCGCTATTTTTAAATAATTTTGAAAGCGGGCAATATTTAGAAACCTCCCTAGCAACTCTTTGCAGATCCTCCTGGCTTGCTGTGCCATCTGCAACTACTTTAAGTTCGATTTTTTCAAATGGAACTTCGATTTCTTGCTCTAGCGCAACACCAAGTCTGTTGAAAACACAAACAGCGCTAACCTCTAAATGCCCAATATCTATTGCCAGTGCTTCTGCACATTTATGCGCTATTACATTTGTGCAACCAATAAGCGCTGCTAGCGCTGTGTCTGTTGGTGTTGGCCCTTTATTTGTGCCGCCACGCTGTGTTGGTTCATCAATTGCAAATTCTAAATCTCGCACACTTACATTGGTAAGTGAGTGTGAAGGACATTCTGCTTTTGAGCGTAACTTTACGCTTGTCATTGGAACTGTATTTACCATTTATGCAAACTCACATACTTCATCAAATTCGAACCTAGGCAAGCGTTGAAACAAAGCTGTCTCATCGGCATAACCAAAGTTACATAAAAAATTACTTTTAATTGTTGTGCCCGCAAAAAACTCTTCATCAACAATCTCGTTAGAAAAACCAGACATCGCGCCAACATCTAAACCCAAAGCGCGTACGGCTGCCATAAAGTAGCCCCCTTGCAGGGTTGAGTTTCTAAAGGCTGTATCTTCGCAGTGTTGAGGCTTGTCTTTAAAAAAGTGACGTCTGTCTTCATGTGGGAAAAGTCTTGGCAGCTCTTTCCAAAAATCAACATCGTATCCAATAATAACAGTTGCTGGCGCACCCATTACTTTTGGTACATTTGCTGGTTTTAAAGACTTCGCAATTCTCTCTTTGCCCTCTTGCGATGTCACAAAGATGAACCTTGCTGGGCAAGTGTTCATGCTGGTCGCCCCCATTTTTGTGATATCATAAAGCTTCTTTATCAACGCTTCACTTACTGGCTTATCTTGCCAAGCATAGTGTGAGCGCGCACCAGACAATACAAGCTCTATCGAAGCCTCATCGAGATGGCTAATTTTAGCTCTCAAATCTCTAACTTCTTGTTGCGCTTCTGATCGAAGCGCCTCAAGCTCGCTTCCAACTGGTGCATTTGTATTCATTTAGTCTTGTTCCTGATCGTGCGTAACAAATTATATAAATAAAAATACCCATATTACTATTGATTAGTCAATAAATATCGATATTTTATTTCCATGAGTTTACACTTTTTATCTCAGCAATTTGGGTAGGAGATTTTGATGCCAAAATGGAATGAATATAAGGAATTGGCGCGTAGCCGTGGATCTTTAGCTTTCGAGCTATATGTCGTTGAATCTTCGCCCATCGTTGCGCCAGAAGAGATGATGAAGAAATTGCCTGAGCATATGGCCTATCAAGGCCAAATGGAGAGCGAAGGCAAATTGTTTATGGCAGGGCCAACCTCTGATCCAAGCGGAGAAGAAATGATTGGCGTTGGCTTAATTGTCTATCGCGCCGCAAATATGGTAGAAGCAAGAGCGATTGCCGATAATGACCCAATGCATAAAGGTGGCATA
>JBGCEA010000263.1:0-8101 GCA_045105915.1 Nitratireductor sp. | reverse complement strand
GGAAAACCACCACCAGCCTCCCACCATGAGTTCGAACCCATATTAATGATAGAGCCGCCCCCCTTTTCAATCATCGATGGCGCAACCGACTGAATAGCAAAAAACATATGACGTAAATTCGTTGCCATACGTTCATCCCAGTATTGCGGTGTTACATCTTTCCAATCATGCCTATCATCGCGTGCTGCATTATTCACCAGCACATCAGCCGAGCCAATTCGATCTGCTAAATTTGTAAGCGCTGCTTGCATGGCAGGTATATCTCTAAGATCACAAATTTCATAATCAACATTATCTAGGCTACTTGCCAAAACCGCGCTAGCATCTGCATCAAGATCCAAAAAACCAACCTTTGCCCCTTGCTCGCTAAAAGCCTTAACCATCTCACGCCCAATGCCCTGCGCACCGCCTGAAATAATAACTGTCTTGTTTTTTAAGCTTGGATAAATTGCAAAATCTGGCATTGAATTTCCTATCAAAAGAACCACTAAACAGACCGCATATAATTGCAAATGTGGCCACACAATATTTACCTCAAGTGTATGAACCAACACAATAAGTGTCAACAAACGCTAATCTGTTTGAAAACTGTGCACACTTATAACAAGATATATCGCTCATCAACACGTACAATATAGGAATAGATGCGCGCCGCCCACATTTCAAAACAGCCACATAGGCAAGCCAACACAATTAAATTTAGCCTTTTTCTCTTAAAATGAGTGGTGAAAATAAATTTGCAAAGTCTCTAGCTAGCTTAGCTCGATTTGATGTATACAAACTCTCAAAGAACTGAGCAGATGAAATACTTTATTGAATGATCTCAGAAATTTACAACCTATAAATTACCTGTCGAGAGAAAATGAAATTAGTTATATTAGCAGGCGGGCTTGGTACGCGCATAAGCGAAGAATCCAACACTAAACCAAAGCCAATGATCAATATCGGCGACAAGCCCATAATTTGGCATATTATGAAGCTTTACTCGGCAGCAGGCATAAATGAATTTATCATTTGTTGTGGTTATAAAGGGTATGTACTCAAAGAGTATTTTTCTAACTATTTAACGCATAACTCTGACATAACAATTGATCTGCAACAGAATGAATTGCACATCCATAAAAAGCACGTAGAGCCATGGAAGATCACCTTAATTGACACAGGTGAGCACACCATGACAGGTGGCCGACTGAAACGTGTTAAAGAGTATGTGCAAGACGATGACGCGTTTTGCTTCACCTATGGAGATGGCGTTTCAGATGTTGATCTTAAAAAGCAAATTGCATTTCATAAAGCACATGGAAAGTTAGCAACTATTACAGCTGTTCAACCCCAAGGTCGCTATGGTGCTCTGCAATTAGAGGGCACACAAGTTGAAGGTTTTTTAGAAAAACCAAAAGGTGATGGCGGCTGGATAAACGGTGGCTTCTTTATTCTATCTCCAAAAGTTATCGACTATATTTCAGGAGATGAAGTGTCCTGGGAGATGGAGCCACTCATAAATTTAGCTAAAGAAAAGCAGCTTGAGGCATTTTCTCATGAAGGCTTTTGGCAGCCCATGGATACACTGCGCGATAAGAATTATTTAGATAACCTCTGGAATTCTGGCACACCGCCTTGGAAAACATGGGCATGAATATTCAATTTTGGAATGATAAACGTGTTTTGATTACGGGTCATACAGGCTTTAAGGGTGGTTGGGCTTGTCTAGCATTGAAAAAATTTGGCGCACAAGTATTTGGCTTAGCCCTGCCAAACGAAGCCGAAAACAGCCTTTATAAAAATGCAAATATTTCGCAAACACTAGACAAAGAATATTTTATAGACATCACAAATGGCGCGCAATTGGCGAGTGCAATAGTTGAGATTCAACCAGATGTTATAATTCATATGGCAGCGCAGTCTCTAGTGCACGAATCTTATGCCACCCCCTATGAAACATATAATACAAATATTATGGGCACAATTAATTTGCTGGAAGCCGCAAAGCAAATTGATAAAAAGTGCGCGATCGTAAATGTAACAAGTGATAAATGCTACGAAAACCAAGAGTGGAATTGGCCTTATCGTGAAAGCGACCCCATGGGTGGGCACGATCCATATTCATGCAGTAAAGGTTGTGTTGAATTAATAACAGCAAGCTATAGAAAATCCTTCTTCACAAATTCTAATATTCTTTTAGCAAGCGCTAGAGCTGGAAATGTTATCGGCGGCGGTGACTGGGCCCAAAACCGCTTGATACCAGATATGGTCAGAGCGCATTATACTGAAGGCAATCTCGTCATTAGGTCTCCAAATGCAACAAGACCATGGCAATTTGTGCTTGAGCCAATAAGTGGATATTTCAGCTTAGCTGAAAAGTTGTATTCTTCAGGTGAGGAATTTGCCAAAGGTTGGAATTTTGGACCCAATGATAGCGCAAATCAAACCGTCTCTTGGGTTGTAAAAAGGTTCGCAGATTTAATTACTAGCAAGTGTGATGTGATATTCGAAAATCACGAACTACACGAAGCAACCTTGCTAAAGCTAGATAGTAGCAACGTGAAGGCATATTTAAAATGGGAACCACATCTTGATATAGAGGCTGGCCTAGAGTGGACTGCAAAATGGTATGCAGAGTTTGAACGCACACAACAAATGCATGCGTTCTCGCTGGCACAGATAGAACAATATTTCAGTCTTTCTAAGGGTGAGTAAGACCAAATGCCGTTATTACAAACATCACCTACGTCAATCTCTGGGTTACATGTAATCCAAAGACAAAAGCTTGGTGATGAGCGTGGTTACCTTTCTAGGGTGTTTTGTGAGCAAGAGTTAGAACCTCTTGGCTGGGGTGGAAACATATCTCAGGTGAATTATACAAAAACGCAAAGCAAAGGCACTGTTAGGGGAATGCACTACCAACTCCCTCCTCATGAAGAGATCAAAATTGTGAGCTGCATGAAGGGCAAGATTTTTGATGTAGCGCTTGATCTAAGACAAAATTCGCCAACCTATCTCAAATGGGAGGGACGCATTCTTTCAGAAGAGAACATGCAAAGTTACTTTATTCCAAAGGGCGTGGCGCATGGATTTCAAACTCTAAGCGATAACTGTGAAATATTATATTTGCATGATGAGCCCTATCGCCCTGAAAGTGAAAGTGCGGTAAATGCTTTAGACCCCGCATTTAACATCGATTGGCCAACAAACATTACGCTGCTCTCGGAACGTGACAAGAACCATCCATTTTTAGGTAAGATATGAAACACCAAAACGCTTGTAGATGCTGTAAATCTAAAAATTTAAAACCATTTATCGATCTGGGGTCGTCGCCGCCTTCAAATTCATACTTATCAAAAGACGGCTTGAGCGCTAGCGAGACGTGGTACCCGCTGCGCGTAAAAGTATGCGCTGATTGTTGGCTCGCTCAAACAGACGACTTTGCTAATAGAGAAGAGTTTTTCAATGATAATTATGCATATTTCAGCTCTATGTCAGGTGGCTGGCTAGCTCACGCCAAGCTGTATTGCGAAAACGTTATAAATCGTTTCAGCCTTGATACCAATTCTTTGGTCGTTGAAATTGCTTCAAATGATGGCTACTTGCTTAAAAACTTTGTTGAAAAAGACATCCCTTGCCTTGGAATCGAACCTAGTAAAAGCACCGCAGATGCTGCGCGTAAAATTGGGGTTGATACTCTAGATGAGTTTTTTGGCAACGATCTTGCTGAGCAACTTAAAAGACAAGATAAGCGCGCCGATCTAGTCATTGGCAACAATGTTTTTGCACATGTTCCAGATATTATTGATTTTGCCAAAGGAATAAACACTCTTCTTAAAGATGAAGGCGTTGTTACGCTTGAATTCCCGCATTTGAAAAAACTGATTGATGAGCTGCAATTTGATACAGTCTATCATGAGCATTATTCTTACCTATCTTTGATCGCCACTATGAAAATTTTCGAACTATCAGGTTTGCGAGTATTTGATGTTGAAGAACTTTCAACACATGGCGGCAGCCTTCGTGTCTATGGTTGTAAAACTAATGCACTTCACCAAAACACAGAACGATTTGAACAAGTATTGGCTTCAGAAAAAAGCGGCGGCCTTGATAGTTATCAATATTATGAAAATATGATGGCGCGTATTGAAGATGCAAAAAACAAAGCGCTAAAATTCCTAATTGAAGAAAATGAGCAGGGGCGTAAAGTTGCAGGATACGGCGCAGCCGCTAAAGGAAATACTTTTCTGAATTACTCTGGAATTAGATCAGATCTAATTTTTGAAATTTATGACAAAGCATTGGCAAAACAAGGGACTTGTACACCTGGTATGAGAATACCAATTCGCTCTCCTGAAGAGCTTAGAAAAAGTAGCCCTGATACGGTCGTTATTTTACCATGGAATATCGCCTCAGAAATTGTTGAGGACTTCAAAGACATGAAAAAAAATGGCACAAAATTTGTTCGACTTTTACCTGAGGTTGAATATTTATGATCATCATTCATCCAACCGCGAAGGTTAGCTCTCAATCCGATATTGAAGACAGTATCCGAAACACCAAAATAGAAATTGGTGAAAACTCTGTCATAGATAGTTTTGTTAAAATAAAACCAGCAGGCGGTGATGGTGATGTCACGATTGGAAAATCTACTTTCATTAACAGCGGCACCGTAATTTATACTGGCAATGGCGTGAAAATTGGCAACCATGTTTCAATTGCAGCAAACTGCACTTTTGCAGCCACAAATCACGCTTACAAAGACAAAAACAAACTTATCCAAAATCAAGGTTTCTTACCTTCAAAGGGCGGCATAACCCTTGAAGATGATGTTTGGGTTGGGGCTGGTTCAGTTTTTCTAGATGGCGCTTATGTTGAGACCGGCGTGGTCATTGCGGCAGGCAGTGTCGTTAAAGGGCGCTTAAAAGCCTATGGCGTTTATAGCGGTGAAAATTTAGAGCGCATAAGAGATCGAACTTAAAATGGTAAAGTTTTCTGTATTTGGAGCGAACGGTCGCATTGGTAGCGCATTCAGCGAGCATGTGAGTGCTGACCCAAAATATAGAATAAGTGCCATGCCTCGCCACATTGAAAACAGTTCATTAAATGACTTAGGACATGTGATTTTTGCCGCAGGTTTAACTGCCGATTTTCGTACAAGGCCATATGACACTATGCGTGCACATGTTAGTTTATTATCAGATGTCCTAGAATATGGCAGTTTTGAAAGCCTAACTTACCTCTCCTCAACTAGGCTATATCAAAATGCTGAAACAACTGCCCCAAGTTCAAATATAGCAGTCAATTCAGCTAACCCCTCAGATTTATACACCCTCTCAAAATTGTCTGGTGAGGCGCTTTGCTTTCAAGCAGGCAAAAACGTGCGCATCGCTAGATTATCAAATGTAGTGGGCCCCAAAGAGAGCTATCAAGATACATTTATTGGCCAAATTACCAAAGAGGCGTTAAATGGAGAAATACTGTTAAAGAGTGCTCTAAATTCTGAAAAAGATTATATATGGCTTTATGATGTGGTCGATTTATTAAAACAAATGCCATTTCTTGGGCGCGAAAAGATTTACAATTTAGCCAGCGGAACAAATATTACCCACCAAGAATGGACAGATGCGCTACAAATAAAAACGAATTGCAAGATTGCAGTCGAAGAAAATGCTGTTAAGACAGATTTCAAAGAAATAGATATTACGACAACAAAAACAGATTTTGATTTCCAGTCAAAAACCTTATTAGATAAAATTACCCAAATATGTTCCATTTAATCATACTGAAAGATTGTTTTTAAGCCCATGGATCACGAATTAAAATTTAAAGAAATGCGAGCTCAAAACCTTGAGAACTATTCGCGCGATACAGCACTGCAAAATGACTCTTCTGCTTGGAGAGCTCAAAGCATGGAAAAAGGTTATGTTTATAACTTTGACTGGCTTGGAAGGCCGATAATTCAATATCCTCAGGATATTCAAGCAGTGCAAGAAATTGTTTGGCAGACAAAGCCAGATCTAATTATAGAAACTGGCATTGCTCATGGCGGATCATTAATTTTGTCCGCTTCAATGCTAGCGATGCTAGATTTGAGCGAAGCCATAGAAAACAAAACTGTTTACGACCCGACCAAAACTAAACGAAAAGTCGTAGGCATTGATATTGATATTCGAAGCCATAACAGGCAGGCAATAGAAGCGCACCCAATGAATAATTGGATTACTATGATTGAAGGCTCTGCCATTGCAGAAGATGTTGTGCAGCAGGTACAAGACATAGCGAAAGATTATACTCGTGTTATGGTTTGCTTAGATTCAATGCACACACATGACCATGTTTTATCAGAGTTACAAGCTTATGCTCCACTCGTTTCAAGCGGCTGCTATTGTGTGGTCTTTGATACATTTGTAGACGATCTAAAAGAAGGCTTCTTCAAGGATCGCCCTTGGGATGTTGGCAACAATCCAAAAACAGCTGTGAAAGCTTATTTGGAGAACAACAATGATTTTTCAGTAGATTTATCTATGGACCAGAAACTACAAATTACTGTGGCACCACATGGCTTCCTCAAAAAGAAATAAATCAGAAAAAAAGCCAAAGTTGATTGTGATTTTCCCCATTTATAATGGGGAAAGAACGATGCAAAAAACACTCGAAAACATTGCAAATCAAACCTTCAAAGATTTTGAAGGCATCATTTGCGAGAACCAGTCAACAGATGCAAGCTTAAAAATAGCAAAGGCTTTTTGCAAAAAAGACAAACGCTTTAGCGTTCATGAATTTGAAGAGCATGCAGGACCTATCGACAATTTTACGCGCTCTTTAGAGTTAGTAAAAGGAAAGTCAGAATATGTATGCATACGTGCGTGCGATGATCTTTCTAGCGACAACTTCCTCGAAGAACTTGTCTCAGCACTCGACCAAAACCCAAGTAAAGACGTAGCAGTTTGTGATGATTGGAGAATTTTAAACTCCAAGGTCACAGTTATGAGGCATCGGCCGGTGATACTAGATATGCCTAATGCTATTCGAGAACGTCGCGCACCATCACGTTTATATTTTCCATCTGATTGGTTTTATATGATGTACCGTAATAATTCTGCAATTGACGTATTACAAGTGCGTTTAAAAGAGCTTGGTACGGCGTGGTGTGTTGCTTCTTATGTGTTAGCAGATTTCGTTTTAAGAGGAAAAATCTGCTACACACCAAACGCACACTTTGAATGTTATCGCGGCACTCAATCAAAAAACATCTACAAGCCAAAAGGTTTTTTAAATCAAGCGAAAGCTCGTTTTGCCTATTTCAAGGGATGTTATAAAATTTGGAAAAGAACGGACACACAAGATATAATTTCACGCTTGATAATTGCTAACATTGCGTGGCGCGATTCTGGTTATAAAACTGGATATAGAATACAACTATTTAAAAAATAGATTTCGTAAAAACCAGAAATATGCACTTGCATAAAAGCCTATACGCGATCGGCTTATAAGTGGTGATTGATTTATAAAAAAAACTTTGCGATAAATTTTCCACTCATTGTATTAGCTGGGGGAAGAGTTAATCATAACACCGCAAAATATCGTAACGCAGTATGTAAGATTTCTGTTTTTACCAATCATTCAATTGCTGACAATTATTTCACTATTTTTTGGCGGTGCTTGGCTGTGGGTTGGTGTCATTGTCTACTTTGTAATCACATTGATTTTCGATGAAATATTCGCAGAGACAGAGGCGCGAGTTGAAAGCGACAAAAGCTCTTTTCATAACGCCCTCCTCTACGCCACTGCCATTCTCATGGCATTAGAAATGCTTATGTTGGCATGGTTCTTTGGAACTGGTGATTTTCTTTTTATTGGTTACGCTTTGTCTGAATTTGCAGCACTAGATTTAGTCCAAATCAGGCAATCGGCTAGTGACTTAAATCTACTTGGTCTCATCTTATCGGTGGGGTTAGTGCTTGCAGGTGTTGCAGGCAGTGTTGGCCATGAATTCATGCATCGAACAAATTCGAAAATTGATTTCACGATAGGTCAACTTATCATGTCCATGTGTTTGTACTCTGCATTCATGTTTGAGCATGTATATGGACATCACCGCAATGTAGGTTTTGAA
>JBGCEA010000262.1:0-3369 GCA_045105915.1 Nitratireductor sp. | reverse complement strand
AAGAAGTATGCCCTCTGAACGTGCGGTTAGTGATATAGCTTCAAGCGTTGAGTCTGCTGGGATGCCATATCCCTCGCCAACATAACCATCATCAACGTGAATCGAGCTTGGAGCAAGTGTTGGATACCCAAGTTTCTCAAGTGTAGCATTTGTCAGTTTATGGACAGCAGCAACCTGTCGTTCACGTGGTTGTCGAACACTTACACCCATTACTGGCATTTCGCGTCCAGAAGCTTGGAAGCCTGCAACCAAACCCGCTTGTGTTCCTGTGCTACCAGTTCCCATAACAAGCCAGTCAAAATGCATTCCGCTTTCTTTTTCCTGCTGAGCAATCTCCAAGGCACATGAAACATATCCAAGTGCACCAATTGGATTAGAACCGCCGCCTGGAATAAAATATGGCCTGTGACCTTCAGATTTTAATTTCTCTGCCACGGCTTCAGCTTCTGCATTCATATCAAGTCCAGCAGGGCGAAATTCGATAGACGCGCCAAAAACCTTATCTAGAAAAACATTTCCTGTTTTTTCATATTCCTCGGATTTTCCAGGCACACGACGTTCAAGAAGTGTATGGCATTTCATTCCCACTTTGCACGCTGCAGCTGCGGTTTGTCGAACATGGTTTGATTGAACCGCTCCTTGCGTGACCAGCATGTCAGCATTTTGAGCTATCGCATCACCAACAAGAAATTCGAGTTTTCTTGTCTTGTTGCCCCCAGTAGCAAGACCTGTGCAATCATCACGCTTGATATAAAGATTAGGCCCGCCTAGCTCCTCACCAAGACGGGTCATTTTTTCTATTGGTGTAGGCTGGTGACAAAGCTCAACACGGGAAAACTTGTCCATGTCGATGGTTTGTAATGCCTCTTCAGTTATATTTGCCAAACTCATGATTTCGCCCAAGATTATGAAATTACAATCTTTAGCCTACGTCCAACAAAGCCTTGCTTCCAATGCTATGTTTTTATAACATTATGCAAAATTTGCATAATGGACAATATTGATGGACTTATCTTGGTTTAAAGATCTTGGGCAATTATCAAAGACGGGTAATTTTTCACAAGCCGCCCAAATTCGTAATATTAGTCAGCCAGCGTTTAGCAGGCGCATAAAAGCCCTAGAAACATGGGTTGGTACAAAACTTGTAGAGCGCAGTCGACATCCTGTTACTCTCACTCAAGCTGGTGAGCAAATGCTTGAGGCGAGCAAACAAGCTTTAGAGAGACTGGAATATGAACGCGCGCAAATTATAGAAGCTGAGTCATTACCTGATAAGTATATAATCACTTTTGGTGCTCAGCATTCCATTGGATGGCGATTTTTCCCAGCATGGCTGCAAGCTTTTGAAGATGTCTATGGCGCAATGATCTCAAGGCTTCGCGCTGATGACCTGCCAATTTGCATTGCAGCTTTGCTGAATAAGGAAATCGATTTCACGATCGCATATGAGAGTTCCTATAGTAAAAGTTATGCGCAAAATACAAAGCTTGAAACTATTAAAATTGGAACAGATTCCTTGGTTCCCGTTTGCAAGCCAGATGCGAACAAACAACCTCTATTCAAATTTGATGATGAAAATAGACCGCGCATTCCATGGCTAAGATTTGGTGAAAGCGCGCCAATAACGCAGCACATAGACCCATTGCTTGAAACACACGGCATTAGAAAACAACTATCTGTAGTTTACGAAAACTCAATGGCAGGGGCACTGCGCATCCGCGCTCGCGATGGGACTGGTGTTGCCTGGCTTCCTTATAGCTTGGTTGCTCCTGACATTGATGCAGGGTTGCTTGTAATTACGGGTAAAGAAAATTGGAAAATTGATCTGGAAATTAGATTAGTGCGCAACAAAGAACACACAAATATTGTTACCCGCAGAATCTGGGCTTTCCTTGCAACTAGACAGCAAATACCGTTTCTCTAAAGCTAATGAATAAATTATATTACTGCATTCTGCTCATAAACTGAAGCTGAGTAGCCTTATTTGTATTGTGGCGGACAGACAGGGATTCGAACCCTGGAGACGGTCACCCGCCTACACACTTTCCAGGCGTGCGCCTTCGACCACTCGGCCACCTGTCCTAAATATTCAACTCAATGAATGACGAGAATTGATACAATTTCTAATCTTTAAGTGCACCATTCCGCTGCTGTGCAATATACAAATATGTATCACATGATCAAGCACTATAAAGCGTAGTACGAGAAGTATTTGGCTGTTATTGTAATTGTCTGGTTTAGGGACTACTTATTTGATGAATGAATTACGCAATAGCGGGTAAAATGCTGAAATTAATTTCAAAAATCTTAGGTTTGGTATCGCTGGCATTAGCTGTGATCATTGCGGTATTAGATTTAACTAAATCGATTGCCGACTCAAAAGTTGTACTAACCTCCCTTGGGGAGCATTGGGTTAACTTTAATACAACAAGCTTGCAATATTTGCAGGTTGGCATTCAAAGGAAGTTTGGCATTCCGTGGGCTTGGGATACTATTTTTGTACCCCTGTTACAAATGCCTGGATGGCTCGTTTTTGGGGTGCTTGCAATTATACTACTTTGGCTTGCAAGACCAAAAGAGCGTGGCATGAAAAGGCGTTTTAGCTGATTAATGATTGAGAGGACTAACTATGTTTCTAGCACAAATGTTTGACCGCAAGCTTAATAAACCAAGTACTCAAACTGCATTAAAAGGCAGGGATGAACAGATTGATTCAGGAACTCATCACTTTGTGAATGGAAATAGCTTCCATGGACCATTTCCAGAAGGTCATGAGGTGGCAGTTTTTGGTATGGGATGTTTCTGGGGCGTTGAACGCATATTCTGGAACATTGAAGGTGTGTATGTAACTGCTGTTGGGTATGCAGCTGGCTACACAAAGAATGCTACATATAAGGAAGTTTGTTCTGGTATGACTGGACATAACGAAGTTGTACTTGTCGTTTATGATCCAGAGATTGTTTCGTATGAAACATTGCTTAAAGCATTTTGGGAAGGTCACGACCCAACGCAAGGCAATAGACAAGGTAACGATATAGGCACACAATACCGCTCTGGCATTTACACATCTAGTGAAGAACAAAAAGTAACCGCAAAAACTTCAAAGCAAGCATATCAAGACGCTTTAAAAGCGTCAGGTGTAACCAATACAATTACAACTGAAATTTTGGATGCGCCTGAGTTTGACTATGCGGAAGAATATCACCAACAATATCTTGCAAAAAACCCTACTGGTTATTGCGGGCTTGGTGGCACAGGTGTTTCATGCCCAATCGGAACGGGTGTTGAAAGCACATAGTAAACTCAAGAGTTTTATCGCGGGCGAGGTGTAGGAATAGGCGCCCTAATAATTGCAGCATTGATTGTATT
>JBGCEA010000261.1:0-2739 GCA_045105915.1 Nitratireductor sp. | reverse complement strand
GGTGGTGTAACGGGCGTGCAGTTGGCAAACGCTGGTTTGGATCGTGCATTCCACGATACATATGATGTGGTTGCTCACTTCCATTACGTGTTGTCACTAGGTGCTGTATTCGCAATCTTTGCAGCTTGGTACTACTGGTTCCCAAAAATGACTGGTTACATGTATAACTCTATACTTGCGAAACTGCATTTCTGGATGTTCTTCATTGGTGTGAACGTAACATTCTTCCCGCAGCACTTCCTTGGTCTTGCTGGTATGCCACGTCGTTATGTTGATTATCCAGACGCATATGCAGGTTGGAACTATGTATCATCAATTGGTTCATACATTTCAGCAGCATCTGTTATCTTGTTCCTCTTCATTATCTATGAAGCATTTGCAAGAAAGCGTTTGGCTGGCGACAACCCTTGGGGTGAAGGTGCAACAACGTTGGAATGGAAACTGCCTTCTCCACCACCTTTCCACCAGTGGGAAATCTTGCCTAAAATCAAGTAAGAAATCAAAACACACAAGGCCGCCAATCAAGGTGGCCTTGATATGATTAGACTAGTAATTTTAAAGTTGTATTCGCTTAAGGAAGCAATCAAATGAGTGTTGAAAGCGCTAAACAAGACGTTTCATTTCCGATGATTTCATCGGCAATGCCAAGCGACTATTTTCGTCTTTTGAAACCTCGTGTGATGGTCCTCGTGATCTTCACTGCTATCGTTGGTCTTTTGATGGCTCCAGGCGAAATCAATTGGTTTATTGGTTCAGTTGCTATTCTTTGTATTTCTATTGGCGCTGGCGCATCTGGTTCTTTGAATATGTGGTATGATGCAGACATTGATGCAATCATGGGCCGCACTGCTAAACGCCCAGTGCCATCTGGTAAAATTGAAGGCAGTCAAGCTCTGAGCTTCGGGCTTATCCTGTCATTTTTCTCAGTCATGGTGATGGGATTGGTCGTTAATTGGTTCTCTGCGCTGTTCTTAGCTTTTACTATTTTCTTCTATGCTGTGATTTACACAATGTGGCTTAAGCGTTCGACACCACAGAACATTGTTATTGGTGGTGCTGCGGGTGCTTTCCCTCCAATGATTGGTTGGGCAGCTGTCACAGGTTCTGTTTCTTTTGAGAGTGCAGTACTGTTTGCAATTATATTCCTTTGGACACCCCCTCATTTTTGGGCATTAGCGCTATTCCGCTTACAAGATTATGAGCATGCGCAAATGCCAATGATGCCAAATGTGTACGGTGAAAAACGTACGCGTTTTGAGATCGTTATTTATTCAATCCTACTTGGTGGCGTGAGTATTCTTCCAACAGTTATGGGCTTTGCTAGTATCGCATACGGTATAGTTGCAGCTGGACTTGGTGCTCGTTTCGCATGGCTTGGCTTCCAAGTATGGAAAAACGGTACAAAAGAAGACGGCTACTCACACGAGAAAAAGCTCTTCAAATATTCAATTATATACCTCTTCGCCATTTTTGGTGCTCTAGGTATCGATGCTTTGGCAAAAACAGTGATGGTTTACTATGGCTGAAGGTAAGTACACAAACGAAACAGTCGAGATGACTGAAGAGCAGCAAAAAGCACGTCGTTCTAGAAACTGGGCGATTGCAGGTGTTTTGGTTGCTTTTATCGTCCTCATGTATTTCGTGACTTGGGCTAAACTTGGCATCAACATTTATAACAGGGATCTTTGATTTATGGGAAACGAGCCTAAAATAAACCAACCTAATAACGGGCGTGTTGTAACAATGTGCTTAGGCATGGTTTTAGGCATGGGCGGCTTAGCCTACGCTTCTGTTCCTTTATATGAGCTGTTCTGTCAGGTGACTGGTTTTGGTGGCACGACACAGGTTGCTAAATCTACAGATGGCATTCAGGTCATTGACCGTGACGTAAAAGTTCGTTTTGATGCAAATACAGATTCAGCACTTCAGTGGAATTTCAAACCAGAAGTTCGTGAAGTAGATATAAAAATGGGTGAGACCATGGTTGTGAATTACACAGCCGAAAATCTCTCTGATGAGCCAATTGTTGGTATGGCGACATTTAATGTTACTCCACAAGCAGCAGGTGTATTCTTCAACAAAATTGAATGTTTCTGTTTTACAGACACATATGTTGAACCAGGTGAAACCCTACAAATGCCAGTTACTTTTTTCGTAGATCCAGATATGGACAAAGAACAAGTAATGAAAGCAATCAATACAATTACTCTGTCATACACATTCTATGAAAGTGAGACGGACCCAACTGAAATTTCAAGCTATAACGATCAAGATACTGACGTTGAAACTGGCGTTTCAGAGCAAAAAGAAAAGTTATAATATTTAAGTCCATACCTAAGGAGGGGGTCTCCGATGGGTATACATAAACTAGGAGCAAACCATGGCTGATGGTCATAATGTAAACCACGATTATCATATCATCGATCCGAGCCCTTGGCCGTTGATCGGTTCTATTGGCGGCCTTGTAACTGCGATTGGTGCTGTTGCATTCATGCGTTCCAATTCAGGTGAAAGCTTCGAATTGTTCGGTATGGACCTAGCTACAACTGGCGCTATCGGTTTCTACATCGGTATAGCATTAATTCTCTATACAATGTTTGCTTGGTGGTCTGACACCGTTAAAGAAAGCCTTCAGGGACATCACACGCGCGTTGTGAAACTGCACCTTCGTTATGGCATGATCCTATTCATCGCTTCTGAGGTTATGTTCTTCGTTGCTTGGTTCTGGGCATTCTTTGA
>JBGCEA010000260.1:0-9717 GCA_045105915.1 Nitratireductor sp. | reverse complement strand
AACAACGACTATGCCTTACATGAAGGTGGTTATCGACACACTAAAAGAAAAAGGCACCAGAGATGACTTCATCATTTTGGTTGGCGGCGCGCCGCTAAATGCCGAATTTGGTGAGGCGATTGGCGCCGATGCGTATTGCCGAGATGCAGCTGTTGCAGTGGAAACTGCAAAAGAGCTTATGGCGCGCAAACACAACCAACAAGCCGCAACTTAAAAGCACTACTTTTAAAACAGTGTGTGAGGCGCGGATAGAACCGCGCCTTTTTTATGCCAAATCAACAACTTAAACAATAAAACAGAATCATTTTATCAATGCACTTATCTGCTAAAAACAACAACCAATCCAAAACATGCGTCATTGCATGTGGCATGATTGCGCGTGAAGTTTTGGCCATTAATGAACAATTGAAAGACGCGTTTGAGCTTCGCTGTTTGCCAGCCCAATATCACTTTGAACCTGAAAAAATTGCCCCTGAATTAGACAAAGCAATTGTTGATGCCAAAGCAGACAATTTTGAAAACATCTTTATTGGGTATGCCGATTGCGGCTCAAAAGGTGAAATAGACAAGGTTTGCCAAAAGCACAAAGTAGCAAGAGTAGATGGCCCCCATTGCTATGCATTTTACATTGGCAATGAAGAATTTGATAAAACCAAAGACGAATACATAACTACGTTTTTCATTACAGATTTTCTAGCGCGCCACTTCGAGGCTTTCCTCATAAAGCCACTTGGCCTTGATAAGCACCCTCACCTAAAAGAGGTTTATTTTGGCAACTATACAAGAGCGCTATATTTGGCGCAAAGCGACGATCTTGAGTTAGAAAAACAAGCCAAATTAGGTGCAGCCTATTTAGGGTTAGATTACGAAAAGCAATTTACTGGATTTGGCGATTTAACGCCCTCTCTCATGGCTGGCATTAATAGCACACCCAAAATCAAATAATTGAAATCATTTAGAAAGAATACACATGGCACAACTACAAATCGTTTATTGGCGCGACATCCCAGCATCACTCATCGTAAAAGCTGGACGCAGAAATGTAGCAAAACGCGAACTTAGCCTTCGCTTTACAGAAGCCATAGACATGGCTGCCATGAAAGCTGGCAAAGGCGATACCGATTCTTATTTAGCAGAATGGCGCAAAAGCGACCCTGTTGAAGTGGGCGATGAGCTAGAAATCGAAGCGCAAAAAGCGGCTGATGCGCTAGAAACCCAATACGACAAAGAGTGTTTGGTTGAATTAGTGAAAAATGGCGGCAATGCCGCTTAAACCATTTACAAAACCAACAAAAATACTGGCAAAATCAGACCTAAAGCAACCTAAAACAATTGAATCACTTGCATCGCATTTTAAAGTCATATAAAGATATCTTTATATCGTAATACGCTGCATTATTTGACGGGAAATTCACACATGGCACGCACAATTATCGCATCACAAACCAAAGAAGTCATTATGGGCTTTGACCAACCTTTTTGCGTGATTGGTGAGCGCATAAACCCAACTGGTCGCAAAAAACTAGCTGCAGAAATGCAAGCAGGTAATTTTGATACAGTTAAGGCAGATGTTCTGGCACAAGTTGCAGCGGGTGCGGCAATATTAGACATCAATGCAGGTGTTACAGCCGTAGATCCAAATCTAACAGAACCACCACTTATGGTGCAAACCTTAGAAATCGTGCAAGAGCTAACAGATACGCCTCTTACAATCGATTCTTCTGTTACTGCGGCTATCGAAGCTGGCTTAAAGGTTGCTAAAGGTCGCCCACTGGTGAATTCAGTGACAGGTGAAGAAGAAAAGCTAGAAGCAATTTTGCCACTTGTTAAAAAATACGATGTGCCAGTTGTTGCTATCTCTAACGATGAGACCGGCATTTCTATGGACCCTGATGTACGCTTTAACGTTGCAAAAAAGATTGTAGAACGCGCCGCAGACTTTGGCATTAAGCCACACGACATTGTGGTCGATCCGCTTGTTATGCCAATTGGCGCCTTGGGCGATGCTGGACGCCAAGTATTTACACTGGTGCGCCGCTTGCGCGATGAACTAGGCGTAAACACAACATGTGGCCTTTCAAACATTTCATTTGGCCTACCCCACAGACACGGCATTAACGCTGCATTCATTCCAATGGTGATTGCTTCTGGCATGACATCAGCCATTATGAACCCTTGCCGCCCTGCAGAAATGGAAGCAGTGCATGGCGCAAATGTGCTAAGCGGCATGGATTCTGATTGCGCAAATTGGATTAGCACTTACCGCGATCATAACCCATCAGCTGGCACAGCCCCACAAGCTGCGGCACCTGCAGGTGGGCGCTCAGGCAGACGCGGTGGCAGAGCCGCAAGACGCAGCGCTGAAAGCTAAGCATGAACACCAAAACCGATCCACTTGTCCTATTTATGCCATCTGGCAAGCGTGGCCGTTTTCCTAAAGGAACACAGGTCATAGACGCCGCGCGTGAGTTGGGTGTGTATGTGGAATCGGTTTGTGGTGGGCGCGGCATTTGTGGTCGCTGCCAATGCGAAGTTCAAGAAGGACAATTCGCAAAACACGGCATTACATCAAGCAATGATCATATTTCGCCTTTGGGTGAAAAAGAAAAATTCTATGCATCAAAACGCGAGTTAAAAGACAATCGTCGTCTATCGTGCTCAGCCTCTATTGAAGGCGACTTGGTGGTAGACATTCCACAAGACCTGCAAGTAAATGCGCAAGTGGTGCGAAAAGTAGATGATGGTCGCCATATAGACAGAAAACCCGCTATTAAAATGTGCTATGTTGAGGTTGAAGAACCAGACATGCATAAGCCACTTGGCGATATTGACCGCCTAAAAGAAACGCTTGCAAGAGACTGGAACATTATCGATCCTGCAATCGATTTTCAGCTTTTGCCAAACATTCAAAAAACATTGCGCAAAGGCAAATGGAAAGTCACAGTTGCCATTCACCAGCAATCAGAAAATGAACGCCCTCACCTAATTGCCGTTTACCCAGATTTAAAAAACGTAGCCTATGGCATTGCTTGCGACATTGGATCAACCACCATTGCGCTTCATTTAGTCTCGCTTTTATCTGGTGCTACAATTTCATCATCAGGTGCGTCTAACCCACAAATTCGTTTTGGCGAAGATTTAATGAGCCGCGTCTCATATGTGATGATGAACCCAGATGGGCGCGAAGCGATGACCAATGCAGTACGTGCAACGCTTAATGAATTAATTGCCAATGTATGCGAAGAAACAAAAATAGATAAAGACGATATTCTAGATCTCGTTTTTGTTGGCAACCCTGTTATGCATCATTTGTTTTTAGGTATAGATCCAACAGAACTTGGCGGCGCGCCTTTTGCGCTTGCAGTGTCTGGCGCGATTAATACAAAAGCCATTGATCTTGATTTAAAAGTAAATGACGGCGCACGCCTTTATATGTTGCCATGCATAGCAGGCCATGTTGGCGCAGATGCAGCAGCCGTAACACTATGTGAAGGCCCTCACCGCCAAGAAAAACAAATGCTGGTGGTAGATGTTGGAACGAACGCAGAAATTGTACTTGGCAATTCAAAGCGCTTAGTTGCAGCTTCTTCGCCAACAGGTCCAGCCTTTGAAGGCGCTGAAATTTCTTCTGGTCAACGCGCGGCTCCAGGTGCAATTGAGCGCGTTAGAATTGACCCAATAACCTTAGAGCCAAAAGTACGTGTGATTGGCATAGAACCTTGGTCAGATGAAGAAGGCTTTGAAGAGGCCGCAGAAAAGATTGGCGTAACTGGCGTATGTGGCTCTGCCATTATCGAGGTTGTGGCCGAAATGTATCTCTCAGGCATATTAACGACAGATGGTGTGATTAACGGCGATTTAGCCCAAAAGTCAGATCGCATTATCGCAAATGATAGAACTTTTTCGTATCAATTATGGCGCGGTAAACAAACGCTTACCATTACCCAAAATGATGTACGCGCCATTCAGCTAGCAAAGTCAGCTTTGTTTGCGGGTATCAAACTTTTGATGGATAAATTAGAAATTTCGCAAGTGGATGAAATCAGCTTTGCAGGCGCGTTTGGCACATTTATAGACCCCAAATACGCAATGGTTTTGGGGCTAATACCTGATTGCGATTTAAAGCACGTAAAAGCCGTTGGTAATGCGGCTGGTTATGGCGCAAAAATGGCCTTGTTGAACCAAGACTATAGAGCCGAAATTGAGCAGACCGTAACTGAAATTGAAAAAATCGAGACGGCTTTAGAAGCCGATTTTCAGACGCATTTTGTAAACGCTATGGCGATACCAAATAAGGTAGAACCTTTTCCAAAATTAAGCGAGCAAGTCGCCCTTCCAAAACAAAGTGAAGCCGGCACTAATGGCGATGAAAATGCTGCATCAACACCAAGAAGACGTGGTGGCCGAAGCGGTGGGAGAAGTGGCAGAAGCCGCGCGAGCAGTTAAAGATTAAAACCAAAACCCCTAAAGCCTTCTAAGATCGCCAAGCTTATTTCGCTTTTACAATAAGCGCATTTGGAATTTTAGTGCTGCCATAAACTTTTAACGAAGGCTGCTCCCTCACAAACAATTGGCTAGAGCCACCACCATCAAGCGCTATTGCACTATCACAGCCAAACCAGCCGCCTTTTTCTTTTGTGCGTAGCAACCATCCAGCCTCATATAAGCTAAGCCCAGTGCCACTAACGCTCATCAAAATCATTTGCCCATCTTTAAGTAAACAAACAAGGCTTCGGTTTTTTGATATTTTGTTATTAGACATTAAAGCCCATTTGCCGCCCTGCTCTATAATCACAGGTTTTGACTGAAGAACATTGATTGCATCTTTTGGCAGCTTAGTGCTAGTTGCTAAAATTTGCGTGCCTTTATCACCAAGCACCAAATAGCCACCCTTTTTTCGCCATGCACGTGAAAAGGTTTTACCCTTATCTTTCAAAAGACCAACGGAATAAAGATCACCATTTTTTTGCTTTGCAAAAAAACCACCATTTATGGCAATCAGCGCATCAGAGTTTTGCGCATAATCATCAATAAAATTTCCATCTTTATCGCTCTTTTGTTGCAAAGATAAGAAAAAGTCTTTTTGAGCAAATTTAACAGCTACAAGCCGCACACCCATTTGGCTTTGAATATTAAAATATTCATAGCCGGCCTCATCTTTAAGCCAAGCAACAACGCTAAGCGTTTCTAGAACGTCATTTATTTCTTTATTATTTGCTTGAGCGTTTTTGGTTTTTTGAGCATGTACCAAATTAAAAGGTTGAAAAACCAACACAGCTACAAACAGCGCTCTCAACAATGAATTTTTAATAAGACTACCAGTTGGGGTCTTCAATTTATTATTCCTACTCGTCACACATTAATATGCGGCCCCATACTATGATCACAAATACTTTAAAGGCGTATATCTTTTCATTCGCTTAAAAGCATAACTACAAATTGTTTCAAAATTTAGGCGCTAAATTGTCTAAATGCGCCAAACCAAGACCAATTTTAAATCCGCCAATTGCAACTTGTACCCGATCACAACCATCTAGCGCACCACAAATAGACGCGCTAAGCACTTTTCCTGTCTCAGGGTGGGGTATTGTGTTTCTAGGGCGAACCCCAGCCCAGCGCTCAACAATAGGTGCATTTTGTAGGGCTGGCACGGCAATCATCGCGCGCTCATAAAAAATCATGTCAGTCTTATCAAACTGGCTAGCATTATTCCATTTGTTCACACTGGTAGAACCAATAGCCACACGGTTATGGCTGTGGGGCACAATATACACACCATCATCATAAATAATTGGCAATGTATCGTCATGTTCAAACTCAACTAGAACAGCCTGCCCCTTAACACCGCGCCCCTCTATAAGCTGCCCATTATATTGCGGCTTAATAGGCGCTAACAGTTCATATGCCTCATAGCCATTCGCGATGATTATGCGCCCTGCACTTATGCTCTCACCACTAGCGGTTTGCGCACTGCAGTCTGCGGCATTGATTGAAACAACTTGGCAGTTATTTTCAATTTTAGCATCCTGCTCAACATAAGCCGCCAAAGCCTTTAAATAGGCACGTGGGTTTATGCGCGCAGAAAAGTTATCAAAAGTCGCGCCAAACTTAGCAAGGTCAGAATTTACCCATCCTTGAGGAAAACTAAATTCTGTATCTTTATAAGCCCCATTTTTTGCCGGCACATCAATACGTTTTAAAGTATATTTACCCGCCCAAAGACTTTTCATACCCTCAACACGCTCTGCCACATGATACTCCATTTTCTCATGGCGAAGCGGAATGACGCGCCCACACATTCTGTAGCCACAATCTATGCCCGTATCTTCTTGCAAATTAGAAACGCAGTTTGAAAGTGAACTTAAGGCCTCGAACTGTTGTTGCTTTTTTTCGTTCCAGCGTACCGGCTCATGGGGCATGAGCGAACCTAAAAACCCACCTGAAGCACCAGAGCCAACTTTGTCTTTATCAAGCACCAAAACGCTCTCACCACGTTTTATGGCATGGCGCGCAGCCCACAGGCCAAATACGCCAGCGCCAATAATCAAACAATCTGGGTTTTGAATGGCTGTCACTTAACTACTTTCAAAGATAGATATTCATGCGCAAAAAACGCGATATTTTCAAAGGACTTATATGCAAAAACAATCTACAATAGACTGAATCTATTTGTGAGTATGTAGGCGCAAACGATTCAAAACAAAAGACAAATTCTAAAAATAAAGGGCAATAAGTTGAACGATGAAAATGCACTCATTTGGGAAGATGATACAATTCCTCGTGCAAAGAAATTTGACGATACTTATTATTCTAAAGCAGATGGGTTTTTAGAGACCGAATATGTGTTTATTGCGGGAAACAACTTAATAGAGCGCTGGCCAAATATGAGCCAATGCACAATTGGTGAATTGGGCTTTGGCACGGGTTTAAATTTTTTAGTAACTGCCCTCGCCTGGCAAAAACGCTCAGATGAAAATTCAAAACTAAAATTCATCTCATTCGAACAATATCCACTAACAATGCAGCAAACAAAAAAAGCCCTCTCGCGCTGGCCAGAATTGAATGCGTTTTGCCAGCCATTATTAGACTTTATCGAGCACTCAAACTTTGAAAACCAAGGAAAGTTCAACCTTCAATTTGCACCCAACATTGAACTTGAATTGCATCTTGGTGATGCAAATAGATTAGTACCAAAATTAGAACCTTGCATAGACGCTTGGTATTTAGATGGCTTTTCGCCAGCCAAGAACCCAGAACTTTGGAACGCGGCGTTAATGCAAAGCGTATTTGATAAAACCAAACTAAATGGCACGTTTGCAACTTACACCGCAGCAAGCTTTGTAAGAAACGCTCTTAGTGATGCTGGTTTTAGAGTCACAAGAACAAAGGGCCACGCCGGCAAACGCCATATGAGTGTTGGCATAAAAGCATAATTTACTCAAAAGGACGGCTCTTCGATACGATATGAGAATAGAGATATCTAACTTATAATAAAGCTTCAAAAATACTTGCGCAAAAAAACCAAGTGTTTACGTTAGGTTCACTAGCTAACAAAAGCACAAAAACACAATTGGGACGATTATGGACAAGATTTTAGATATTGAATATTTAAAAACAATAAGCGGCGAACTTTTTGAACAATTGCTTGCTTGGTTTTCAAGTCCACAATTTTATGCGCAAATTGGTGCAATTATTTTATCTATAATAATTGCAAAATTTGTAGCAAAACAACTTAATTTAAAAGTTGATTGGTTCTCAACTGAGCCAAAAGAAGACGTACGTTTTCTAAAATTGCGCCAGTTTATCTACCAAGCATCCAACCTTTTATTTCCAGCGCTAAATTATATTATACTTGGCATTGCAGCCTCGATAGTTCTAAGCGCTGTGGGTGTTAACTGGCTTGTTTTACTTGCGCGCGGCGTGGCAGTTGTTTTCCTTTTGTATAAAGCCATACATCTGTTCATCAAACACCCAATGCTAAAAACTGCCCTCACCTATTTGGCTATACCTATCGCCACATTAAGTGTGTTTGAGTATTTAGACGACACAACACAAATTCTAGACAGTGTTGCCTTTCAAGCAGGCAATATTCGCATATCTGCCTTTTTCTTGATTAAAGCACTCATTGCTGGTGCATTCTTCTTCTGGCTTGGCTCAGTATCAAATAAATCTGGCCAAAATGCTATTCGCAACCAAGACACGCTAGACAGACCTACACAAGAATTACTAGCAAAACTATTCCAGATTATAATATTTGCCGTGATCTTTATCTTGCTCATGCAAGTATTAGGCTTAGACCTTACCGCACTTGCCGTTTTGGGCGGTGCTATTGGTGTTGGAATCGGCTTTGGCTTGCAACAAATTGCATCCAACTTTATCTCAGGCATTATCCTGCTCATCGAGCGCACACTTATTGTGGGTGATTATATTGAAATGGGAGATGGCAAGGCAGGAATTTTAAGAGAGTTGAATATGCGCTCTGCAACACTTGAAACTTATGATGGTAAAGAAATCATGGTTCCAAATGAAAAATTCATCACCGATACATTTATAAACTGGACTAGAGACGATCCTCGTCAACGCTATGAAGTCGATTTTACTGTTTCATATGATTCAGATATTGAAAAAATACCTGATATAATTGTCGCTGCAATAAGCAAACACCCAAAGGTGCTTTCAGAACCAGAAAAGCCAGATGTAGAATTGCGTGGCTTTGGTGACAGTGGCGTAAAATTTGGTGTTGAATTTTGGATTAGCGGCATCGATGATGGTGAGAATAAAATTTCATCTGATGTTTTGATGATCATTTGGAAAACGCTAAAACAAAACAAAATCAAAATACCATTTCCTCAGCGTGAGATTAGAATGGTTGGCGATAGCGGCCTTATGAACATCAAAAAAAGCGGTGGGCCTGTTTCAAAATCAAAAGAAAAGTAATGATACGTGTTAAGCAGATCAGCTTTATTTAGTCGCTATTTAAACGCTGGCTTTGTTGTTTTTAAAACCCATAAAAACAAGATAAAGCCAGCATGCAACAAATAGTGCTAAGTTGAATATGCTGATATATTCAATCAGCCAAACCAGATCAAAGCCTTCAACCGCATTTGTGTTAAATTGGTAAGCCACCAACTGCAAAATTGGACTAATAAAAAATAGAGCCAGCCATACATATACAGGCCATAAAGGTAGGCCCTGCGCTCTAAATCTTTTTAAGAACAAACAGCACCAAAAATATAAAAAACTAAAAACCACAAAGGCAACAAGTGCACCAAAGATTGGCGCTATGGCCGTGGTCATCCACACCATTTGAGTGTTGATATATTTGATTAGAAAAAAGAACGCTAAGCTAAAAATATTGAGTAACAATAATTGCTTTGCCCCTCTTACGAATTGAGCTTTGCTAATTTCGCCTTCAGTGGTTCTTACCAACTCAAACATATTTACTCTTTCAATGAAAATTCACTAGGCTTTCACCCATTACAAATAGTGCGTTATAAATAGCGCATTAAAAATAGTGAATTATATTTAATGTATCTCACGAGGCTACCCAAGAGCCGCAAGCACGATAAGTTTGTGGGTAAACAGCCTCATGTGCCTGCGACTGACTAGGATGTGTGGGTAGGGTCCCAGTCGTTGGTCGCCTCAAAGCAAAAGCAATGAGACCACCAATTCTTACGCTGTGTGCGATAATAAGTTAAGCATTACTAAACACTAAAG
>JBGCEA010000259.1:0-3016 GCA_045105915.1 Nitratireductor sp. | reverse complement strand
CGCTCAAAGCGTCAGTGAAGATAATTCTTTGATGCGGCGTGATTTCTAAAAAACACCCAACGCTTGGATGCGCATCACCATTTGGCATAACAATATCTGTGCCAAAAACGCCGCCTGGCGCAAATTTCATTTGGCTAACTTTTGTTATAACTGGCTTAGGCGTCCACCATTTTTCTAACAATTCAACCTCAGCCCAACACCGCCAAACGGCCTCCGGAGATGCCTTAATCACACGAGACATATAAAGATCACGTGGGTCTGAATTTAAGGAATTAGTGCTCATTTTGATCGCTTTTCTTATTGGGATAAAATTGAATATCTGTCACTTACAGATCACTCATATAGCTGTTTTTCGCAGCTGAAAAGGGCGATATCTGCCGACTGGTAAAATTCCCATATCCGCACGTTTAAATTACCTCATTTTTAACCATTCAATCCTATTTTGCACCTGTTACTTTCGTGGGGAGTCCAAGAACATGAAAGCGCGCTTAAAAAGATAAACCATTGAAATAAAACACTTTTTTCGCCTTAACAAAACGTTAAATTCCTATAACGTGCCTAACTTATTGATTTTGGACAGTTTTTTTGCGTTTCAGAGAGCTTAGATAAGCCCTTCATTCGCATGTTGTAATTAAAGCAAATCGCCTTGGCTGACACCTTTGCGAAGCCTGAATCATATTATCAGCTTCTTACTCTAAGCGATTCATATGATTCAACATTTAAACGTTCTTAAAGCATAACATTATGTGCATATTTTGAACAAAAACATTCGCCTTCCCAGCACTGATATTGGTTGAATCAATTCCTCAACTATTTGAATCAATTTATTAAAATTCGATGTTAAGCATCTGTTTTACCGCACTTAATACAATATGGCCAAATAATCACAGTTTTACCCTCCTCTTATCGTTAAACTGTCATAATGCTGAGCTCTATTTGAAACACTTCCATTTTAATATTCTGCAAGGGATTGCGCCTTATGATCGATGGCCTCTCACATATGACTTTTATAACGGCTGATCTTGATCGGATGGAAAAGCTGCTGACCTATATTTTCAATGCTAAGAAAGTTTATGACAGTGGAGATCAAACCTTCTCATTATCAGAAGAACGGTTCTTTCTTATTGGGGATATTTGGATCGCGATTATGAAAGGTGATGCACTCGTTGAGAAAACATATAATCATATTGCCTTTAAAATTGACGATGACGATTTTGAAGACTACCTCACGCGCATACACGATCTTGGTCTTGAGTTACGTGAGGGTCGAGCGCGCGTTAAGGGTGAAGGTCAATCAATATATTTTTATGATGATGACAACCACATGTTTGAACTTCATACAGGCACTTTAGAAGAGCGATTAGAACGCTATAAAAAAGCGCATTAGTGCTATCTTTTCATCACCCATCTAGATTCATTGTTAGCACAATTTTACCAATGTGAGATTTCATTTGGAATGATTTTTGTGCTTTGATGATTTCCACAAGTGGAAACGTTTCAGCAACTAAAGGCCTGATCTGTCCAGCCTCAATCCGCGCTATCAGATTACCAAACACTTCTGGCTCAATAACTGTACATCCAAAAAAACTGAGGTCTTTAAGATACAACGTGCGCACATCCAATTCTACGATTGGGCCAGCAATCGCACCTGAAACGACATATCTGCCTCTTCGGCGAAGTACATTCAATAAACTTGGCCACTTTGAACCGGCAACCAAGTCGATGACAACATCCACTGAATTCTTGCCCAGCGCATCTACATAATCCTGATCCCGATGCAATATTTCATCCGCACCCAGTTCCCCAAGTTCTTCCGCTTTTGACGGACTTGTAACCGCAATCACTTTTGCGCCGCGTGCTTTTGCCAACTGAATACTTGCAGACCCCACGCCGCCTGAAGCACCTGTGATCAATACACGGTCGTTTTTGCCAACGCCCGCGCGTGTTAACATGTTTTCAGACGTGGAATACGAACATGGAAATGAGGCAAGCTCAACGTCACTCAACGAACTGTTGATCTTATGCGCATATCGCGATGGAACACGCGTATATTCAGCAAATCCGCCATGAGTTTCAGACCCATAATAATAAGCACTCTTTAATTCCTTGCTGTCAAATTCATGAAAACATGGTTCAACCACCACACGCTCACCAATGCGGCTTCCGTCAATATCTTGCCCCACAGCAACAATGATGCCGCAAACATCGGCACCTTGAATATGGGGGAACTTGAGCGCGTCTCCTGCCCATGATGCATCCTCGCTGTCATTATCGCCTTTGGAGTACCAGCCAACACGCGTATTCAAATCAGTATTATTGACAGCTGCTGCGCCAACGCGGATCAACACATCCTTCGGTGTTAGTTCCGGAACTTCAATATCGTTTCGAAATTCAAGCATATCAAAGTCGCCATGACCGGTTAGCACAACCGCCGACATATTTTTTTCAATCGCCATGAGATGGCCTCCGTGTTTTTTTCTTGGTAACGTAAATGCTATTGTTCCATTTTCACATCGCTAATTTGCCTAGCCTGGCATTACCCCCCAAAATACCAGTTTGTATCAGATTACACATTACTATTCTCATCAAAACACTCACACCAGTTCACAAACGCTCCTTTTACGGCTCGTTTCTTAGTCATAATTCGAGCGAAAAATATCTTTTTTGAAAGAGTTTGAACTTTTATCGAGAGCGTTCTTGTGAAGAGTTAATAGCCGTTAACCTTTATTCACAAGGGGTTAGAGAAAAGCTATCACACTTTGAGGTTTGAGATTACACGGAACCTCACAGGCTCGTGTGTATATGTTAATTTATTTTTTCGTTTTCATAGCCTACATTTAGCTCATCGAAACGAACACGGGCTTCCACAAAACGCTCTTAAGCACTTCGATGAATACAAACTTAAATGAAACATGACGGTGCTCCACAAACAAATAAATTGCACCAAACTTAAAAGGACTAAAATTATGAAAACTCTTATCGCTCTTGCTACTGTATCAATGATGGCTATTTCTGG
>JBGCEA010000258.1:0-2526 GCA_045105915.1 Nitratireductor sp. | reverse complement strand
TGCTTGCCCTGAATGCTTTTAAGCGTTGGCACTGTTGCAATCACAATACCTTGCGCATCTGACAACAAAAACTGACGGCCATTTTCTGTGTAATGGTCTGGAATTTTTGAGCCAATAATAGATTGCAACTGCGCGGCAGTTAGTTCGACAGGGTTTTTTAGATCGGCATTGCTAATTTTTTCTTCAATTAACTCAGCCACAAAGTTGAGTTCTGTTTTTGCAGAGCCCATAATTTGTTTGCCCATGTCATTTATCTGTATCCAGCGCGCGGCTGCAATCACAACAAGAAAAATAACAATCAAGACGGGAACAAGTTTGCGTAAGAAGTTTTCAGAATTTAACAAACGCTCATACGCAGGGTGGCTTAACTGGCGAGCATAACCTGCAAGGCCAGAAGTGTTTCTGGTTTTTTGTGTCCCAGAATCCGATAGCTCTGCTCGCACAATAGGTGCGTTCGCATTCGCCATAAAGGCCTCCCCAAAGGTAGTATGTCAAAAGTGGTTTTGATTCAAACTAACCGCAAAATCGAATCACTCTCACAATGAATCAAAGGGGAATCTCTTGTCTAGAGTCATGCGCCAAAATCGTCTTTTTTATTGCTGCAAACACCAAATGTGAGTCTTTTTTGCAACAAAATATCTGTTTTTTAGCGCGCCCTAGATGAAAAAGCCTCTAGGCCAACATTCTATCCAAAATGTCTCTAACATCTCTAGATAAATGCTTTTCGCTAGATAATTTCTCCATCGCAGCCTTGGCATGCGCCTTGCGTTTAGGCTCTAACATCTTCCAAGAGCGAAAGGCAGTTAGCATACGCGCCGCCGTTTGCGGGTTTATTTTATCGAGCTTTTTAATAGCATTGCCAAGAAAACGATAGCCACTACCATCTTTGCGATTAAACCCTGTTGGGTTAGCACTAGAAAATACCGCAATGAGCGAGCGAACTCTATTTGGGTTTGTCCATGTAAAGTCTGGGTGATTGCATAGCTTTTTAACGAGGCTCACAGCTTTTGGCCCGCCACTTAGCGCCTGCATCATAAACCACTTATCTATAACGATAGGGTCTTTTTTAAATTTCTTATAAAACTTGGCAACGGTTTCCTCTGCAATTTTATCATCATCTAAGTGATTCAAAATAGCGCCAAAGGCGGCCTCTCTATCGCTCATGTTTTTTGCAGATGTGTAGTTTTTAACAACCAGTTGTTCTGCGCGCTCATCGCCTGCATGCAAACGGTAATTGACCAAAAGGTTATAAAGTTTGCGTTTGCCAGAACCATTGGCATCAGAAACAAACTCTTTTGGCACATCTAAGTTTTTCATAACACTTGCAGCAATTGGCAATAGACTCTCGCCAATTTGCGCTTGCAAACCATTGCGCGCCGCATGAATGGCATCTGGGTCAATGTTTTTGCCAATCGTTTGGGCAATGTCATTTTCGCTTGGTAATGTTAAAATAGCAGTTCTATAGGCAGGGTCTAAACTCTCATCTGCCACAAGAGCTTTTATGGTATCCATAAAGGCTGCATTATATTTTGGTTTTTTACGCGCCATGATAGAGCGCATTGCATTTACAATTTGCTTTGTAGCAAGATTGCGAATTGCCTGCCAGCGGTTAAACGGATCGCTGTCATTAAGCGCTAAGAAAATGCCATCTTTATCGCTATGGCGATAATCAATATCAACAGGCGCACTAAAATTGCGGTTGATCGATAAGATTGGCAATTCGCTTATACCATGAAATACAATTTTATGCTTACGCGCTTTTAGCTCAAACACATCACCGTTGTGCTCGGCGCCTTCAATTTTGGTGGGGCGCAAATCAGCGCCAGATTTTGCAGCATTGCCAACAAGGCCAATACGTATTGGCATGTGCATTGGTTTTTTTGTGTTCTGGCCAGGTGTTGCACGCAAGGTTTGTTCTATTTCTACACTATAAGTCTTTTTAGCTGAATCATATTTAGTAGAAACCAAAAGGCGCGGTGTGCCAGCTTGGCTATACCAAAGCGAAAATTGTTTTAGATCAATTCTTGCCGCATCTTCAAAGCATTTTATAAAGTCTTCTATTGTTGCAGCATCGCCATCATGACGTTTTAAATAAAGCGCAATGCCTTTTCTAAATTTTTTCTCGCCCAATAGCGTTTGCAACATGCGCACAATTTCTGCGCCTTTTTCATAAATCGTTGCGGTGTAAAAATTGTTGATTTCTTTATACGCATTAGGGCGCACACTATGGGCAAGCGGGCCTGCATCTTCTGGAAATTGCGTAGCGCGAAGTTGCGCAACATCTGCAATACGTTGCACAGGGCGCGAGCGCATGTCTGAAGAAAATTCTTGATCGCGAAATACAGTCAAACCTTCTTTTAAACAAAGCTGAAACCAATCGCGGCACGTTATTCTATTGCCTGTCCAATTGTGAAAATATTCATGTGCAATAATTGCTTCTACTTGCGCAAAGGTAGCATCTGTCGCTGTGTCTTTATCAACCAACACATATTTGTCGTTGAAAATATTAAGGCCCTTATTTTCCAT
>JBGCEA010000257.1:0-5422 GCA_045105915.1 Nitratireductor sp. | reverse complement strand
GGCCTTACTGCCATACGTTATGGCTTTGAAGGCAAAATGGACTTTGCAGTTGCCGCTGTTATTTTAGCCGCATTTTTAGATGGCATCGATGGCAGAGTGGCTCGGTTTTTAAAATCGACAAGTCGCTTTGGCGCAGAAATGGACAGCCTTGCAGACTTTCTAAATTTTGGCGTTACACCTGCCATATTGTTGTACTTTTCATACCTGCACAACATTCAACCTGTGGGCTGGATAGCAGTTTTAATCTTCAGTATTTGCGCGTGTCTGCGCTTAGCAAGATTTAACGTTCAGTTAGACAATCCAAATCAACCAAAATGGAAACAAAATTTCTTTATTGGTGTGCCAGCGCCAGCGGGTGCTATCGTGGCAATGTTGCCAATTTATATGCAATTATTGGGCTTGCCACAAAATGACTACACAGACATTGGTGTAGCGCTGTTTTTGGTTTGCATAGGGTTGTTACTTGTTTCTAATTTGCCAACTTATTCTGGCAAAAGCTTAGGCGCAGCAATTCCAAGAAACATAGTGCTACCACTTATCATTGCGCTTATCATTTTGCTTTCAGTCTTATTTAGCTATCCATGGCAAACACTTATTGCAATTAGCATATTATATTTAGCGGCAATTCCAATTGGCCTTAAATATTACAAAATGAGTGAGAAAAAAGCTTTAGAAAGCGAAGCCAATAAGGCTAAGCCAAAAAAAAGCCGCTCTACCAAAAGAGCGGCTTCTAAGAAATCTTAAAGTAATCAGCTAAATATACTTAAATCTTAGACCAGCTTTATTCAGCGGGTCCAAGCTTATTCAACTTACTTGTCTTTCCAACTCTTTTTGTTTTCTTTTGTTTAGCCTTGCCAATTTTAGTGGCGCTTTGAGTGCGCCCCAAAACTTCACCTTCAATAATATCGGTTGTCACCTGAGGCGCATTAGAAGGCGTCGGCTTTCTAAACAAGCGCGCTATGTTTTCAGGCAATGAAAGCATAACAGGCGTTAGAACCAGTGTGAGCAGGGTAGAGAAGGTAAGGCCTGCAATAATGGCTGTTGATAGCTGAACCCACCAAATAGCTGTAATAGAGCCAACAGAAATCGTTCTTTCAAAATAGTCCATGTTGATTTGAAGAGCCATTGGGATAAGCCCCATAATGGTAGTGATAGTGGTTAGCATAATAGGGCGCAAACGCTGGGCAGATGTTTTTAAAACTGCTTGGTTCACGTTTACGCCTTCTGAGCGCAGCCTATTGTAGGTATCGATGAGAACAATCGCATTGTTCACCACAATACCCGCCAGCGCCACAACGCCTGTACCTGTCATAATGATAGAGAACTTTTGCCCAGTTACCATTAAGCCAATAAGCACGCCCACAACCGCTAGAATAACGGTAGAGAGGGTAAGGAAGGTTTGGTAGAACGAATTATACTGCGTTACCAAAATAATGAACATCAAGAACAAAGCACCAGCTGCAGCCTGACCCAAAAACGCACCAGACTCTTCTTGGTCTTCATCGCCGCCTCTAAATTTGAAATTTAAATTGCTAGGCCATTCTTGCGCATCAAGCCAAGTTTCTAATTCTGCAATTTTATCATTAGGCGTTAGGGTTCTGTTTTCAAATGGTACGCTCTGGTCAACACCAGCTTTAATATCCATCGCATACACACCATCACGGCGTGTAATAGAGGTTACCTTTTGCTGCGCCTTCATGTCTATGAAGTTCGTAATAGGCACCTGACCATTTGGTGTTCTAAGGCGCAGCTCTTGCAGGCTTTGAAGCGAGCGTTGGCTTTCTGGAAGGCGAACAGGAATGTCCACTTCATCTTCAGAATTATCAGGACGATATTTACCAATGTTCACGCCATTGGTGACCAGCTGAACCATATAGCCAATTTGCGCGATGCCAGCATTATATCTACCTGCTTCTTCGCGGTTGACATCTATTTGCCATTCAATGCCAGGTAGCGGTCTGCTATCTTCAACATTTTCAAGATGCTCCATCGTGTCCACAAAATCGCGAACGCGTTTTACCTGTATGAGCAAATCATCATAATTTGTAGATGTGATCTGCAAGTTGATGTCTTTACCAGTTGGCGGGCCGCCTTCAATTTTGCGAACCTCAACCTTAATGCCTGGAATATTGGCAGTGCGTGTTTCAATCTCTTTAAAAATTTCAGCAGCTTTTCTGCGCTCGCCAAAGTCAACAAGCTCAATTTGCATAGAAGCAACAACATCTGCAGGCGTGTCTTGTGGGGCTTCTAGGTTTATGCCGCCACCGCCGCCTCCACCACCTGGCGCAGTTGCCGTTAAAACAACATTATCGATACCAGGCGTTTGCAAAATTTCATGCTCAACTTCAATAGCCAAATCTCTAATGTCTTTGCCAGACAAATTGCCCCTTGCTTGCACAAATACAATTGCAACATCTGGCTCTTCATCCACAAAGAACTCCACACCAGCACTGTTTTGCCCAAACGTAATAAAGGTTGCAGCCGTAATGCCAATAACAGAAGCAATGACAATGGCATTGCCAATTAGATTGTTAGAAACAAGATTTAAGAACCTCACATAAAGACCAATTATGCCGGTCATTTGTTTTGGTTTAAGTTCTGCTTGCGCACTCAACATTCTTACATTTTCGCTAACAACTTCATCTTCTTTAGATTGAGAGCGCTCGAGGTTGATTTTGCCAAGCAACCAAAATGCAATAGCACCCAGCACCAAAAAGACTGGCAGCGCTATATTAGTGCCAAAAGAAGTCGCAACTTTTTCTGCTTCAATCAAGGCATCCGCATTGCTAATGCTCGTATTTTCGAGTGTCAGCTTAAATTCGCGAAGTGCACCTTGCAGCGCATCAAATCTTTGCGTTTTGAAAAAGCCAAAAGCAATTGCGCCGCCAAGGCTGGCTGCTAAAAATGCATAAACAAATCGAATGTTTGTGCGTAAAAATGCTCCCGATTGCGCAATGAATGTGCCCGTTACCGGCACGAACACAAGCGCGGTTAAAAGCGATGCCGTTAGAACGATGATCACCATGATTGGCAAATAGCTCATAAATTCACCAGCCGTGCCCGGCCACAACAATAGCGGCAAGAATGCTGCAAGCGTAGTCGCTGTAGAAGATACAATAGGCCAAAACATCAGTTTAGCCGCGCGGTTATACGCTTCTCTTGGCTCTAAACCTTCTGCCATTTTACGATCGGCATATTCGATCATAACAATAGCGCCATCAACCAGCATACCAACGGTTAGCACCAAGCCAAACATCACCATCATATTTACGGTCATGCCCAAAGAGGCCAAAATCAGGAAGCCAACCATAAAGGACGTTGGAATTGCCAAGCCAACCAATAGGCCAGAGCGAAAACCAAGTGCAGCAATAACCACAATCATAACAAGCGAAATAGCAGTCATGATAGAAGATTGAAGCGAGCCCAAAACTTCGAAAATAAAGTTAGACTGATCAATCATGAAATTGATTTTTATTGTGCTAGGCCATTCTTTGGTGAATTCCTCAACAATGTTTCTAACTTCTTTATTGTTTTCAATAATGTTTGTGCCAATACGTTTCACCACTTCAATAGACATAGCAGGTTGGCCGTTCACCCTTGTATAAGATGAGGCGTCTTTAAAGTTTGAGCGTATTTCTGCAACCTGGCCAAGGGTTACAACACCTTCACCATTTTGCTTAATCGGGATAGAATAAACGTCTTGCGCACTCTCAACGAGACCAGGCAATTTTAGGTTAAATCGCGCATTGCCATCATCAATAAAACCAGCAGGTACAAGTTGGTTATATGAGGTCACTGCTCTTACAAGTTCTTCATTTGAAATATTGTAAGATTCTAACTTCAACAAATCTAGAACAACCTCTAGCTGCTCTTCTCTAGTGCCTTTTAAATTAGCGCTTTTAACCGTTGAAATGGTTTCAATTTCATCTTTCAATTTGCGCGCATGCTCATACAAAGTGCGCTCAGGCAAGTCGCCAGAAAGCGTTACAATCATAGTGGGCTGTAGTGCAAAGTTGGTTTCAAATACACCAGGCTCATCTGCATCGCTTGGCAATTGTGCCTTGGCCTGATCTACTTTGTCACGAATATCTGCAAGAATTTTTTCTTTGTTGGAACCAATTTGAAACTCTAATACAATTGTTGCATTGCCCTCACTTGCAAAGGCCGAGAACTCTTTAAGCCCCTCAATGCCGCGAAGTTGCGTTTCCATGGGTTTAACCAATAAACGCTCACTATCTTGAGGTGATACGCCGCGCTGATTGATGTTGATCAAATAGACCGGCACATCAATGTCTGGGTTGGCCTCTTTTGGAATAGAAATATAGGTAAGAATACCCGCTATAACCATAACAATCATTAGGGTTAAAACTGTTTTGGGTCTTGATAGAATAGTCTCTAGAGCATCAATCATAATTTTACCGTCTAATTTGTATTGTTTGCAGCATTAAATTTTACAATTTGAGAAACGCTGTCGCGCTCATCCAAACTTGGAATAACGCTCTCGCCAGCGTTTACATATTCTTGGCCTAGGCTAATAATTTGAGCGCCATCAAATAGGCCTTTAATCCAAAAGCCATCTTTGCCCTGCGAGATAATTTCAATTGGCTGAAAGCTCACAACATTTTGTGCATCAATTAGCCTAACGCCAATGACACCTTCATCAGAAAGGCTAATCCAGGAAGGAGAAATCAAAAATGCTTTTTCGCCTTTTAGCTTCACCTTAGTTTGCGCAGTCATGCCTTCACGCACATCTGTTGAATCGTCCAGCTCAATTTCAACTTGATAGGTGCGCGTGTCAGCATCTGCTGCTGATGCAATATAAGTTACTTTGCCAGTTACTTCTTTGCCCGTCACAAGCTTAACATCAGCTTTCATGCCAATGAACAAATCACCAATCAACAATTCTGGCACTTGGCCAGTAAAGAGCATAGGGTCTGTGTCAATTAGCGTAGCGCATGCAGAGCCATTGCTGAGCGTATCACCCACTTGTGCAAGCGGGTCTTGAACGATGCCATTCGCATTCGCTTTAATATTAATACGCTCAAGCTCTAACTTTGCAGCAGCCAAGCCAGCTTGCGCAGCATCAACTGCTGTTTTTAACTCGGTTAAACGATTGTTCGAAGTGAAGCCTTTTTCTTTTAGCTTTAAGTTAGACTGATATGTGTTGGTTGTTTGCTTTAGCCTCGCTGTTGCTTCATTGAGCGATGCAACACGGCTACCTTCATTCAAAACACAAACAATCTGTCCAACTTCAACTTTATCGCCTTTATTGACCAAACGCTTTTCTAAAATACCAGATGTCTCTGCGCGTAGCGTAATAATCGCATCTGCTTTCGTGCGCCCTCTAATGGTTACAAAATCTTGGCGCACTTGCGAGTTAACGCTCACATAACGAACCTTAAACAGCTGCGTGTCTTTTTCT
>JBGCEA010000256.1:0-5533 GCA_045105915.1 Nitratireductor sp. | reverse complement strand
TACAATATGTGCATTATCCATGTTAATTTCCTAACCTATGCGGCCTGTAATGTAGTTTTGTGTTCGCTCGTCTTTGGGATTCATGAAAATTTCTGAAGTATCACCAAATTCCACCAAATTACCCAAATGGAAGAATGCAGTATTTTGAGAAACGCGCGCTGCTTGTTGCATTGAGTGCGTCACGATTATGATGGTGAAGCGCTCGCGCAATTCATCAATCAATTCTTCAATGGTAGCTGTTGCAATCGGATCAAGAGCAGAACACGGCTCATCCATCAAAATCACTTTAGGACTAACAGCAATGGCACGTGCAATGCATAGGCGCTGTTGCTGACCACCAGAAAGACCAGTGCCTGGCTTGTCTAATCGGTCTTTAACTTCGTCCCATAAGCCTGCGCGCCTAAGGCTTTTTTCTACCGCTTCATCAAGCTCAGCTTTTGAATTTGTCATAGAGTGAATGCGCGGGCCATAAGCAATATTATCGTAAATTGATTTTGGAAATGGGTTTGGTTTTTGAAACACCATGCCAACTTTTTGGCGAAGCGTCACAACATCTACATTTGATGCATGAATGTCTTGTCCAGCCAATGTGATAGATCCATCAATACGGCAATTAGGAATAACATCATTCATTCGATTAAAGCAGCGAAGCAATGTACTTTTACCGCAACCTGATGGTCCAATAAGCGCCGTTACAGCGTTCTTTTGAACCTCTAATTCAACATCAAACAAAGCTTGTTTCTCACCATAGAACACGTCAACATTTTGAGCGCTTATGATGGAGTTGAATTCTTTTTGTTCAACCAAGGCTTCATTTTTCTGACTAACACTATTCACAACTAAAACTCCTTACCAGCGTCTCTCAAGACGCCTTCTTAAAATGATGGCTAAAAGGTTCATCACAATCAAAAAGCCAAGAAGAACCATGATTGCAGCTGAGGTTTTTTCCATAAATCCGCGTTCTGGACTATCTGCCCATAAGAAAATCTGCACCGGCAAAGCGGTTGCCGCATCTGTAATGCCTTGAGGCACATCAACAATAAACGCCACCATACCAATCATCAGCAAAGGTGCTGTCTCGCCAAGCGCCTGCGCCATGCCTATGATAGAGCCTGTAAGCATGCCAGGCATGGCAAGCGGAACAACATGGTGAAAGGTTGTTTGAACCTTGCTAGCGCCAAGGCCCATAGCCGCCTGCCTAATAGAAGGGGGAACAGCGCGCAAAGATGCACGAGAAGCAATAATAATGGTTGGCAATGTCATGAGTGCCAGCACCATGCCGCCCACTAAAGGTGTAGAGCGTGGTAAACCAAAGAAGTTCAAAAAGATTGCAAGTCCTAATAAGCCAAATACAATAGAAGGCACCGCCGCAAGGTTATTGATGTTCACCTCAATAATTCTGCTTAGCCTGTTCTTGTTTGAAAACTCTTCTAGATATACGGCCGCCATAACACCCAGCGGAAACGACAACCCAAAACACACGAGCAGACTAAAGATAGAGCCAATAACAGCGCCTAAAATGCCAGCCTGTTCAGGTTCACGCGAATCTCCGCCCGTAAAAAATTGGCTGTTAAATCTTCTTTCAATTTTGCCTTCTTCAACCCAGCGATCTATCCAGCCAATTTGTTTATCATTCAAACGTCTTTGGCCTTCATCAAGTGTGGTGTCCACCTGCCCTTTTAAATAGCTATCCACATCACTTGAAACACGTATCCAAAATTTATGCGTACCACCAATGATAGATGGGTTCTCTATCACCTCATCACGAATGGTATATTCGCTTGTTGCGCTGACCAAAGCATAAAGCGCTTTTTTATCGCGTCGTGTTTTAGCTTCTGGAAATTCAGCTAATAGCGATTTTTTCAGAACGCTTCCAAAGCGCGTTGCCTTAATATTTTGGGCATCAATTTTGCTAGCATCAAGCGGCAGTTCAATTTGAACAAAACCTTGCTTAAAAGCGGTATGCGAGCGAAATGCAATTGAGCCAACCATGGCCAGTAAAAAGCCAAGCGATATAACAATTGCCATTAAGCCATAAAGCTTAAAGCGGCGTTGAGCACGATGGCGCGCATTGGTTGTGCCTGCGGTAATTTCAATTTTATCAGTCATATTGTTCCTTGTAGCGATCTACAATTTTAAGCGCGATCACATTCAAACAAAGTGTAATTATGAAAAGTAGAAGACCAAGCGCAAAGGCCGAGAGCGTTTTCGCGCTATCAAACTCCTGATCGCCCGTTAAAAGCGTAACAATTTGCACGGTCACTGTGGTGACAGCCTCTAGTGGATTAGCAGTCAAATTAGCGGCCAAGCCCGCAGCCATAACCACAATCATGGTTTCGCCTATGGCGCGAGATGCAGCTAGCAATAAACTACCAGCAATACCCGACATGGCTGATGGCAATATAACCTGTTTAATCGTTTCTGCTCGCGTTGCGCCCAAACCATAAGAAGCATCGCGCAAAGATTGCGGCACTGCATTAATCACATCATCTGACAGCGATGAAATTAAAGGCATAATCATAATGCCCATTGTCAAACCAGCCGCCAGCGCGCTTTCTGACGAAATAATAAAGCCTGCGCCCTCGCCTGTGTTTCTTAAAAAAGGAGCAATCACAAGCGCTGCAAAAAACCCGTATACAACCGTTGGAATACCCGCCAACAATTCAAGCGCAGGTTTAATGATTGCGCGCGTCTTATCGCTTGCAAATTCGGCCAAATAAATTGCGGATAAAAGTCCAAGTGGGCTAGCAACAATCATAGCAATTGCGCTGATTAAAAGCGTACCTGTTATCAGTGGCACAGCGCCAAATGCGCCAGAAGAGCCTGCTTGATCGGAGCGCAGCGCTGTTTGCGGGCTCCATTCAAGACCAAATAAAAAGTCAAATATATTGATTTGTTGAAAAAAGTAAAAGGCTTCAAAAGCCAAAGAAGCAACAATGCCAAAGGTTGTAAGAATAGCAACGGATGAACTTAAAAACAAAAGCCCAACAACCAGCCTTTCTTTCAATTTATCGTTTGATGTATTGCCGGTTATAACCAGTAAATCTAAATCATTTTGTGGCATGGGAACTCCAAAATATAAACAGCGCCGTGAAACGCGTTCCAAGCGCTGTTCATTTCGCAAATTACATTGAAAGGTTTTCTAGGTTTTTAACCTTAGCTTTCCACTCAGCAGCTTCACCCGCAGTCATTGGGATTAAGCCCTTATCTGCAAGATAGCCATCTTCGCCAGCTGCATCATCGCTCAAAAATTCAGCAAGATAAGCTTCAATACCAGGTGTCACACCAATGTGAGCTTTTTTCACATAGAAGAAAAGTGAACGTGAAACTGGATATTTGCCATCAGCAATATTTTCAAATGTTGGCGCTAAGCCACCAATTGAGCTGCCCTGAACTTTGTCAGAGTTTTGATCTAAAAAGCTGTAACCAAAAATACCAAACGCTGCAGGATTTGCTTCTAGCTTTTGAACGATCAAGTTATCATTCTCGCCAGCTTCAATAAATGCACCATCTTCACGCATTGTGTGACAAAGCGCTTTATATGCAGACTTATCAGCCTTCTTAAGCGCCTTTACCCAATCAACAGCCTTACAGCCACCTTCCATTGCAAGCTCAACAAACGCATCGCGTGTGCCAGATGTTGGTGGTGGGCCAAGCACTTCAATTTTAACATTTGGAAGTGATGGATTGATCTGCGACCAGTTTTCATATGGGTTAGGCATTGTTTTGCCTTCGCCATTTGGAACATTTTTTGCCAACGCTAAGAAAATGTCTTTACGTGTAATATTCATAAGTTCAGCATTGCGAGAGTTTGCAAGCACGATACCATCGTATCCAACTTTAACTTCTACAATATCTGCAATACCATTTTCAGCACATAGTTTAACTTCTGATGCTTTAATACGACGTGATGCGTTAGTAATGTCTGGTGTATTTTCGCCAACACCCTGACAGAATAATTTCAAACCACCGCCAGAGCCGGTGCTCTCAACAACTGGTGTTTTAAAATCAGTGTTTTTACCAAAACGCTCAGCAACTGCTGTTGCAAATGGAAACACTGTAGATGAGCCAACGATATTGATTTGATCGCGAGCAAATACAGACGATGTTGAAACGCTCAAAGTAAGAGCTCCAAAAAGCAATGCTGCGGTCGACTTAGTGACAAACATGTCATTTCTCCTGTTAAATTAAGTGTCCAATTATTTGGACAACTAAGCTTTAAAGGTTGCTTGTGAAGCTCATATGACATTTACATGACACTTACGTGACAGTGGGTTTTTAAGTCCTTTTTCTAAGTCTTATTTGGGGTTTGAAATGCAAAATAATCTAAAAACAATTATTTTCCTGTTGGCAGATAAACACTAAATTTACTGCCAACACCTATTTCGCTATCAATCTGCAAACTGCCGCGATGTCGATTTATAATATGTTTAACAATAGAAAGCCCAAGGCCAGTGCCGCCCATATTGCGCGATCTATGTGTATCCACTCTATAAAAACGCTCTGTTAAACGAGAAAGGTGTTCTTTGGGAATCCCCTCACCTTCATCTTCAACAACAACACAAAGCGCCCTGCCTTCAATGTTTGGCACGCTCTCAAAAATATTTGCCCAAATTTTCACACTCTTATTTGGATCGCCATATTTAATGGCATTCTCAATTAAATTTTGGAAAACTTGCGTTAGCTCATCTTCATTGCCAATGACTGTTGGCTTAACATCACCAAAATTCACTTCAATGCTTGTATTGGCAAGCTTGGCTTGCTCTTCAAGATTGCTTTTAATGCGCTGAATAATAGATAAGACATTGATCTTTTCACGTGGTCTAACTCTTAAATTAGCCTCTACCTTAGACAAAGACAACAAATCGGCAATCAAACGCGTCATACGCGATGCCTCATGATTCATAAGTTCTAAAAACCGCTCATTGGCTTTCTCATCGCCTTTTGCAGGGCCTTGCAGAGTTTCAATAAAACCAACAAGCGTCGTAAGGGGTGAGCGCAATTCATGGCTCACATTTGCAACAAAATCAGAACGCATTTTTTCGGCTTCGCGCATATCTGATATGTCTTTTAAGCTCACAACTATAAGCTTACCCTTAACCTTTCTAACCATAAGGCTAAAGTGAGACCTAATTGGATAGTCAATCGCCACAACTTTTGAGGCGCTGCGTTTTCCTGCATATACCTCATTTATAGAGTCTAAAATTTCAGGGCTTCGTAAAACCTGCACAAAGTCTTTTCCTTCAAACCCTTTTCCAAACAGCTTTTCACCAACCTGATTCACAAATACAATATGGCGTTCACTGTCTAAAATGAAAACAGCTTCTTGAATGGCGTTTAGTGTGTTGTATAATTTTTTATTGGGCATCAAGAACTTCTATCAGTTAAATATATAAATTCTATGACACAATTTTTGTATCTATATCAAGCATAGCATAATGCTTTACATTACATACAAGTACTACAATCATGCGAATCATATTTACAAAACAATGGTTCGCTTTTAAGCGCTCCTATAAAATGGAATAGAAAA
>JBGCEA010000255.1:0-5726 GCA_045105915.1 Nitratireductor sp. | reverse complement strand
CTCAAAAGTTCGGGTAAGAATAGCACTGAACTAACACGTAACTTAACTGGCGATCTTGAAATCTCATTACAAGAAGGTGAATTGGATGGCGTTAATTTGCAGGCTATAAAATCGCAAGAGGGCGAGAAAGTAGTTGCTGTTGGCGTTGATGCAATCGACACGCCCTTTAAAAGCATGAGCGCAAGTGTTCTGATTAATCGCGGTGTGAGCTGGATTACTAAAGCCACGATTGAGAGCGAAGCGTTGAATACTGTTTTATCTGGTAAGTTGGATTTGTTTTTGGGTAATTTAGCCCTGCAAGGCAGGTTTTTTGAACTTGATGAGGCAGACAAAGATAAAATAAATTATTCTGGCAGTTATTTTGTTGGCGGTACATTAAAGCAGCCATTGTCTTTGACTCAGTCATTTTAAAAATTCATAGCTTTAGAGGTTTGCGCTTTAGCCTCTCAAGTAACATCAAGCCCAAGCCAGTTAGATTTCTCTATTTACTATAATAGCGGTGTTGTGTGTGTCACGATTGTGTTGTTTGGATAATTCAATTATTATCCGTGCATGTACCAATTAGTTTCTACAGCCATAAAAATATTAGTTGCTTCATTAGCGACTGGCCTAATATTGCAGAAATTAAACCTTTCAGCGGAAGAGATATTGCTTGAATTAGGCTTAACGCCTGAAAGAGTGATGGAGATCATCACAAATAGCATTACTTGGGCTGTACCCAACATAATATTGGGATCTATCGTAATCTTACCTGTTTGGCTGGTCGTTTACCTATTTCGCCCGCCAAGAAGCTAAAAAACGATAATAACTCCCCAAATGGCGTATAAGTCTCATAATAGTTGTCTATAGAGCTTTCTATACTTGATTTTTTAAATCGATTGAAATAACTATTTCCTTAGGTGAATAAACTAAAAACGCACTATTATTTTCACCAAAAATATAGTTAACCTCAGCCAAATGCGGTTTCAGTTTTAAAGGGAAGTTTTTATGAGCAGCCAGATCATTCCAGTCGAAGAATTTGACTATGTTGTTTTTGGTGGCACGGGCGATTTGGCCGAGCGCAAACTCATCCCTGCCCTCTATAGACGCTTGGCTGATGGCCAAATTGTAGGCGAGTCACGCATTATTGGTGCTGCACGCGGCGAAATGAGCGATGCAGATTATCGTAGCTTTGCCAAAAAAGCGCTAGAGACGCATGTTGGCAAAGATAATTTAGACACCAAAATTGTAAAAACCTTTTTAGATAACCTTTATTATCGCCGCATTGACGCTATGTCTGATAGCGGTTGGAAAGAGCTAAAAGAGCTTTTGGGCGATTATGATAAAGTACGTGCATTTTATTTAGCCGTTGCACCTTCCATTTTTGGCCCTATTGCCGAAAGACTGCATAAATTTGGTATGGTTAGAGAGCGCTCTCGTTTGGTTATTGAAAAACCAATTGGTAAGAGCCTAATAAGCGCTCAAGAGTTGAATGAATCAGTTGGTAAATATTTCAAAGAGCACCAGATTTTCAGGATCGACCACTATCTTGGTAAAGAGACTGTTCAAAACCTTATGGCCTTGCGTTTTGCTAACGCAATTTATGAGCCGCTATGGAACTCTGCGCATATTGACCACATTCAAATTACTGCAGCTGAAACCTTAGGCGTAGAATCGCGCGGTAATTATTATGATACTGCTGGCGCCATTAGAGATATGGTGCAAAACCACCTTTTACAATTGCTATGCCTAGTTGCTATGGAGCCACCTGCTTCTAGCGATGCAAATGCTATTCGTGATGAAAAATTAAAAGTGTTGCGCTCACTCCGCCCAATTGATGGAGAGCGCGTTAAAACGCACACAGTGCGCGGCCAATATAGTGACGGCGCAATGAATGGTGAGACTGTTCCAGCATATTTAGATGAAATTGATAATAAAGAGTCTGATACAGAAACCTTTGTTGCGCTTAAAGCTGAGATTGATAATTGGCGCTGGGCAAATGTTCCATTTTATTTGAGAACAGGCAAACGTTTGCAAAAACGTGTTTCTGAAATCATTATTCAGTTTAAAGAAGTGCCACATAATGTATTTGGTGACATTCCAGGTTCTAAGACGGCTAATAAGCTTATCATCAGATTGCAACCAGATGAGAGCGTACAGCAAGTGATCATTATAAAAGATCCGGGCCCTGGCGGCATGCGTCTTAGCGAAGTTGCGCTTGATATGAAGTTTAATCAAGAATTTGAATTACAAGCACCAGATGCATATGAGCGTTTATTGCTCGATGTTATTCGTGGCAACCAGACTTTGTTTATGCGCCGTGATGAGGTAGAAGCTGCTTGGCAATGGGTGGATCCAATTATTGATTCTTGGGACAAGTATTCTCATAAATGTGAGAGCTACATTGCTGGCTCTTGGGGGCCTTTCTCTTCAGTATCTTTGCTCGATCGTGATGGTCGCAAGTGGATACAAACAAAGGTGTAATGATGAATATTGAAGTTCATAATGACCGCGATGAACTTGCGCGCTGGCTTGCAGACCATATTGCTGAATTGTTAAGCGATGCTATTGCTAAAAATGGCGTAGCTAGCCTTGCAGTGTCTGGTGGCGGCACGCCTAAATTGTTGTTTGTTGAACTTTCAAAACACAAGATTGCTTGGGATAAAGTAACGCTTACGCTTGTTGATGAGAGATGGGTGAATGCAGATTCAGATCGCTCTAACGCTAAGCTCGTTTATGATTTGTTTAAACAAAATGAAGCGAGCGAACTAAACTTCTTACCGCTTTTTCATGATGATATTGATGCAAATGCCATTGAAACAAAACGTGGTTTGTATGAGGCGATTACGCCATTTGATGTTGTTATATTGGGCATGGGTACAGATGGGCACACCGCTTCATTTTTCCCGGGCGGCACCACATTAGCAGTAGCAGTTGATACGCAAACAAAATCTCTTTTAATTGATATTGAAGCAGAAGGCGCGGGCGAACCTAGAGTTACCTTCACCTTGCCGCCCCTTGTTGGCGCTGGCGAAACCATTTTGCATATTGAAGGCCAAGAAAAACATGATGTTTTGATGCAAGCATCAAAGCTTAGCAACGCAGATGAAATGCCAATTAAGCACATTCTCAATGCATTGCCAGACTTGCGCGTTGTGTGGGCAGCTTAAATAAAGCAAAAAATTCAACCCCTTTGAACAGATAGAATATCTGTTTTAGCTAATTGTTATTTGAACATATTTCAGGATTGATTGATGAGCGTTAAAAAACCTATTGATGAAATTACAAACCGAATTATCGAGCGCAGTAAAAAATCTCGCGAGGCTTATCTTGGCGTCGTTGATGAACAAGTAAGCGCCGGCGTTAATCGCTCTTCGCTTTCATGTGGCAACCTTGCACATGCTTTTGCAGCTTGTGGCACAGCCGATAAAGAAGCTCTATCTGGTGAAGTCGTTCAAAATATTGGTATTATCAATTCTTACAACGACATGCTATCTGCTCACCAGCCGTATAAAGACTATCCTGATGTAATCAAAATGGCTGCTAATGAACTTGGCGGCGTTGCACAAGTTGCTGGCGGTGTACCTGCAATGTGTGATGGCGTGACACAAGGCATGCCCGGCATGGAGCTTTCGCTTTTTTCACGTGATGTGATTGCGCTCGCAACTGCTATTGGCCTTTCGCACAACATGTTTGATGCAGCTATGTATCTTGGTATATGCGATAAAATTGTTCCTGGTCTTTTAATTGGTGCTTTGTCTTTTGGTCATATTCCTGCGGTGTTTGTGCCTGCTGGACCGATGCCTTCTGGTATTACAAATGATGAAAAAGCAAAAACAAGACAGCTCTTTCAAGAAGGTAAGGTTGATCGCGCGGCGCTTTTAGAATCTGAATCAAAAGCATATCACTCACCGGGCACTTGTACTTTTTATGGTACTGCCAACTCTAACCAAATGCTTATGGAAATTATGGGGCTGCATTTACCAGGCTCTAGCTTCATTGCACCTGGCACGCCACTGCGAGAAGGTTTGACAAAACGCGCTACAGAACGCGCTTTGCAAATTACTGCAAATGGTGACGAGTTTACGCCTGTTGGACACGTAATAGACGCAAAAGCGATTGTGAACGGCATTGTTGGCCTACACGCTACTGGCGGCTCTACAAACCACGTTTTACACTTGGTAGCGATTGCACGTGCGGCTGGTATTCAGCTTGAACTTGGCGATATTGCAGATCTATCTGCGCACGTTCCGCTATTGGCGCGTGTTTATCCTAATGGCTTTGCAGATGTGAACCATTTCCATGCTGCTGGCGGTATGCCTTTCTTGATTAAACAATTACTAGATGGCGGGCTATTGCATGAAGATGTAAAAACCATCATGGGCAATAGCCTTAGAAACCATGCGCAAGAACCTGTGCTTGGCAAAAATGGCGAAGTTGTTTTCCAAGACACGCCTGAAGAAAGCGGCAACGACAAAATTGTAACTACCCACACTAAGCCATTTTCAAAAACGGGCGGCATAAAAATGCTGAGTGGCAATTTGGGCAAGGCAATGACAAAAATTTCTGCTGTTAAAGCAGAGCGTCACATTGTTGAAGCACCAGCGATTGTGTTTCACGACCAAAAAGAAATTATTGAAGCCTTTAATAAAAATGAATTGAACAAAGACTTCATTGCTGTGTTGCGCTTTCAAGGGCCAAAAGCATGTGGCATGCCAGAGCTACACAAAATGGTGCAACCGCTTGGCATTTTATTAGACCGCGGTCATAACTTGGCACTGGTTACAGATGGGCGTATGTCTGGCGCGTCTGGCAAGGTACCTTCTGCTATTCACGTGACACCAGAAGCGGCTGATGAGGGTTTGATTGCCAAAGTAGAAGATGGCGATATGATTAGACTAGATGCAACCAATGGCACGCTAACACTGCTTGTTGATGAAGAGGTTCTTGCAAGACGTTCGTTCTGTAAAGTTGATCTATCTGCAAATGAAACAGGCATTGGACGTGATTTGTTTAGAAACTTTAGACATGTCGTTGGAGGCGCAGCAGAAGGCGCTAGTTCGCTGTATTAATACGCACTGATAATTTTAAAACTAAGCCCGCCATTTTGGTGGGCTTTTTTTATGTTAATTTCTAGGTTGTTTTAATTATTATTGCTATCTTAAGTTGTGTATGATTCGTAACTACAGGTGAAACTTACAATGCTAAAAACAAAACCAATTAGGGCAATGGCAGCGGCTTTTATGCTTTGTTCATGCGTGGCATCTGAACTGGCATTAGAAAAAATTGATACCAGCGCGCTTAACCAGCCCTTGCACAATGCCTTTGTAAGCGAGTTTCGAAAAATATATATTTATACAAATGGCAATGTTGAGCGCATTAGAAACAATACGTTGAGTAAAGACTGGCTGATTGCCAGTGATGAATATTTGAAACTTGGTGGTTTGAGCGCACTTCGCAAAAAGGTTTTAAAAATACCAGGGGGCGGTGGAAAGTTCTCTCATTCGCAAACACTGCATTATAAGCTTAGTCAGCATGGCAGCTTTTATCTAAACCTTGAAGAACGGTTTTATAAAAACAAACTCAACAATAATTATTGCGCGCTGTATTCAAAGATTGATTTTTTATCGACTTGTGAAGCTGCTGGTAAAATGATGGGTAGAGCGCCCGATAGAAATCAAATTTATAAAAAAAATGATGCGCATTTTATAAGTTGGAATTTTAAGTTGAGTGGGCGCGATGTAAAG
>JBGCEA010000254.1:0-4022 GCA_045105915.1 Nitratireductor sp. | reverse complement strand
TCACTTTTGGCTGCCAAATGCCATGGAAGCGCCAACACCTGTTTCTGCCTTCTTGCACTCTGCCACAATGGTAAAAGCTGGCGTTTATCTTTTAATGCGCATGAACCCAGTTTTGGGTGACACAATGGCATGGGAAACGATCTTACCAATATTTGGCACAACAACACTTATTATTGGTACACTGCTTGCTGTTCGCCAAACTGATCTAAAACTAATGCTGGCTTATACAACAGTTGCATCGTTAGGCTTGTTGGTCATGCTAACAGGCTTTGGCGGCGCAAAAGCCATAGAGGCAGCTGTTTATTATTTGGTTGCACATGCTCTATTTAAAGGCGCGCTATTTATGGTGGCTGGTAGCATAGACCATGGCGCAGGCACTCGCGATATCACTAAATTAGGCGGCTTAAAAAATGTCATGCCTGTTACATTTGGCGCAGCTTGTCTTGCGGCGCTTTCAATGGCTGGTCTGCCACCATTCTTTGGGTTTTTAGCCAAAGAAGAAATCTATCTAGCAATTGCCCATAATGATCTATGGAGCATTAGCATTACTATACTTGCAATTTTGGGTAATGCACTAATGTTAGTTGTTGGCGCGGCGGTTGCTATAAACCCATTCTTGGGCGCACCGAAAAAATCATTAGACAAAGCACATGAAGGATCTGCTTTATTGTTGGCAGGCCCTGTTGTGCTTTCTGTTTTATGTTTATTAGCGGCACTGTTTTTCAATTATACAAATCATAATTTCATTTCGCCAATGGCAAGCGCAGTCTCTGGCACAAATGTTAAAGCACATGCCACTTTCATTCCCCATATCTCTGTTGCGTTTGCTCTTTCGCTCACAACCATAGCGCTTGGCATCTTTATATACTTAAAACTAGAGCAAGTACGCGCACTTATGATTGGTGTATTAAACAAAATAGGGTGGGGCCCAGACCATGGCTTTGATCAAGCTATCGCTGGCATTATTGTGTTTTCAACATGGATTACGCGACGCCTGCAAAATGGCCGCTTAGAAGCTTACATGACAACCGTATTCATTTTCTTTGGCGCTGTCGTTTGGTCTTCTATGATTTATTTCAATGAATTGCCTTTTATACCTTCAATTCCTCAACTTAGCTTTTATGAGTGGGGAATGTTCATCATTGCACTCATTGGCTTGTTTTCAATAATATATGCCAATGATCGATTAACAGCTGTTGTGTCACTTGGTATTCAGGGTTTTGCGGTGGCTGTAATCTATATGCTCTTTGGTGCGCCAGACTTATCTTTCACACAGTTCATGGTCGAAACTTTGTCTGTGGTTATTTTAGCATTGGTCATGACACGCCTAACACTGCACAAAAGAGATGCACGCAAATTACGCGAGCAATTATTTGATGCAAGTGTAGCGCTTTTAGCAGGCAGCGCCTTAATGGTGCTTCTCATTGCTGTGGTCCAACAGCCATTCGATTCAACCCTTTCAGACTTCTTTGCAGCCAACAGCAAAATCATTGCGCATGGCTCAAACATTGTGAACGTTATCATTGTTGATTATCGCGGGTTAGATACGCTTGGCGAAATTGGCGTTGTTATGATTGCAGGCATGGCCATACTTTCACTCATTCGCTTGAAAGAGCGAAAAGTAAGAAAGGGAATGAAAACATGAACACCCTAATTTTTAGAACCTTCGCACCCTTTTTAACGGCGCTTATGGTTGTGTTTTCTATCTTTATTTTATTGCGAGGCCATAACGAGCCTGGTGGCGGATTCATTGGCGGCATTATTGCAGCTTCTGCTCTTGCAATTTATGGCATAGCCAATGGCGTGCCACCTGTTAGGCGCGCTATTTATTTTCACCCAATATCAATAGCAGGCTTTGGTTTGTTCATCGCGGCCTTGGCTGGCCTGCCATCGATTTTTGCAAATGTACCCTACCTTACGGGCTTATGGACTTACCCAACCATTGGCGGCGTTGAACTTGCGCTTTCTACACCTCTGGTTTTTGATATTGGTGTTTATTGCGTTGTTATGGGCGCGCTTACTGCAATAGCTTTAGCGCTTGAAGAAAGGCACAGAAACTAATGGAAATAGCATTAGCTACATTAAGCGGACTGTTCTTTATTTTCAGCATCTATCTGCTTTTATCAAAATATATCATCAGAGTTTTATTGGGCGTTGCCATTTTGGGCAATGCAGTAAATCTTTTGATTTTCACTGCGGGTCGATTAACGCGCGAAGTGCCCCCCATTATTCCAAATGGGTTAGACACACCAGCAATTGCGACAGCAAACCCATTGCCGCAAGCATTGATTTTGACCGCAATTGTAATTTCGTTTTCATTTTTTGCATTCTTATTGGTACTGGGCTTTCGCTCTTACCAAGACCTTAAATCAGATGACACAGAGACATTGAGATTTGCAGAACCTGTAGATGAGCAAAATCCACCTCTTGGATATTAAGGAACTTAGAATTTTCAATGGCTGGTAAACCTACAAAAGAAATAGATGTCACAGGTGTGTTGGTAAATGCTGACGTGCAATTGGCAGATTTTTTAATCATCGCCCCCGTGCTAATTCCTATTATGTTTGGTGCTGTGTTGTTGATGATGCGCGCGTCTGACAAGTGGTTTAAAAAACCGTTCAACCAGTCTGGCATTATTGCATCTGTTGGCATGTTTGCCATGATGTTTGTCAGCTACTTATTATTACTACGCGTTATAGAGCTTGGCCCTGTCGCCATGACAATGGGGCGCTGGGTGCCACCGTTTGGCATTTCATTCTCGGTAGATTTGCTTGGCGCTATTTTTGTCTTAACAACGGCGGTTGTTGCGTTTTTGTGTTCAATATATGCGCTATCAGACAGCGATAACATCGATAGAAAGTTCGGTTTCTATCCGTTCTTTATGTTGATGATTGCAGGTGTTGCAGGCTCATTTTTAACAGGCGATATCTTCAACCTTTATGTATGGTTTGAAGTCTTTCTAATTTCTTCTTTTGGTCTCATTGTTTTAGGCTCTGGCAAGCAGCAGCTAGACGGCACAATAAAATATGCATTTTTAAACCTTGTTGCCACAACCATGTTCTTAATTGCCACTGGCCTTTTATATGGCTTGCTTGGCACACTAAACATGGCAGACATCGCTAATAAGATAAAAAACTATGACGGCTCAGGCCCAATCATCACTATTTCTGTTTTATATCTTTCTGCCTTTTGCATGAAGGCTGCTGCCTTTCCTCTAAATATTTGGCTGCCAGCTTCTTATCACACACCAAAATTGCTTGTGTCTGCTTTGTTTGCAGGCTTGCTCACAAAGGTTGGCATATATTCTCTGCTCAGAGTAAACTTCATGCTCTTTAGCGTTCAATCAGACGTTATAGCAATTGGCATTGCCATCTTAGCAGTGGCCTCTATGTTTGTGGGCGTCTTTGGCGCCTTAGCTCAAAACGATATTCGCAGAATAATGGGCTATCTTCTTATCTCTGGTATTGGCACTATGTTGGCTGGTATGGCAATTGGCAACATTACAGGCATTTCTGGTGTTATTGTCTACGCCGTGCATTCTATGCTGGTCATGACCGCGCTTTATTTGGTTGTCGATGTAATAGGGCGCTTAAGCAAAACCTATGATCTTCGAAAATTAGGCGGGCTTTATGCAGCATCGCCTTTATTAGCTGCTGTATTTTTCGTGCTTTGCTTAAGCCTTTCTGGCCTACCCATTACTTCGGGTTTTTGGGGCAAATTTATTTTGCTAAAATCTACTCTACAAGCCGGCGCTTGGTGGCTGGCTGCAAGTATTTTGGTATCGAGCATTTTAACCTCTATTGCTATATTTAGAATTTGGCTCTTTGCTTTTTGGCGCGGTGGCCCGCAAAAAACACAAGATGGACAAGAAAAATATAAAGTCGCAACTTTATCTGCAAACTATCAATTTGCATCTTACCTAACAATTTCCATCTTAACAGTTTTGGTATTGATCATTGGCTTTAATCCAGATGCGCTTATTTCGCTCTCAAGTGATGCAGCAAACACAATTCTATATTCTG
>JBGCEA010000253.1:0-6276 GCA_045105915.1 Nitratireductor sp. | reverse complement strand
ACGTGTTTCTAAAAAAGACATCGTGCGCCAAACACAAAGCTTGCTTACAAGAGCTGGTTTTGATCCAGGCCCAGCAGATGGTTTGTTTGGACTAAAAACCCAAGAAGCAATTTTAGCTTTCCAAAAGAAACATGGCTTATCAACAGATGGCGAAATTTCTCCAGCGCTATTAAAAGCACTTAGCCAAATTAAAACGTAATAAGTTGCACTAACATCGCACATGCAGATTACAAAATTTGTAAAATAGATTGTGAGCATTCATGGATAATCTAAATATACAAAAGCATAAAAAGTCTGCATGGTATTTGTCTATTGCGGGGCTTTTTCCGTTCATTATTATAGCAGGCGCAATGCTAATTTTAGGGCGTGAAAACACGGCCATAGACCCGCTTTCTACCATGTTCAAAACCTATTCAGCTGTCATCATTACTTTTATTGGTGGCATACGCTGGGGGCATATTATTCACGAAGATAATGACAGAGTGCAAACAGGCTCTCTCATTATGTCTGTTTTACCAGCTATTGTTGCATGGCTAATTTTATTGGTGCCTCAAGAATATGAAGCCATAGCAATTTTAATATTGCTTGTAGGTTTTTGTGCGCATGGCGCGTGGGACAGCATTTCGGCCTATAAACAAAATTTGCCTCATTGGTTTGGTCAATTACGCATTAGAATTACCTTTATAGTTGCCATCTGCCATATCGCCGTATTTACGGTCATTGCTTAAGCGGCTGCAAAAGCATTTGTAAAATTTATAATTTTTAACAATTTATTCAAATTACATATTTATTGTAAGTGCCAACTGACGAAATATCGTTACTTCAACTAGCCCTCAATTTGGTAGGTAAAATGCGCAATACTTCAATTATTCTTTTAGCAGGTTTGGCGGCCATTCTAACAAGCTGTGGTGAAGACCCAGAAGAAGAAGTGCAGCGTGAGCTAGCGCACAAAAAACGTGTCGATGAGGCGCAAGCAAAATATGAGGCTGAACTTACAAAGCCAACAGACTATGTGTTGTCGTTTAATTGGCAACCTGCGTTTTGTGAAACAAACTCTAGAAAGCGCGAATGTAAGACACAAACTAAAGAGCGATACGATGCAACAAATTTTGCATTACATGGCTTGTGGCCTCAGCCGGGCAACAATGTATATTGCGATGTCGAAGAAGACCAAATTAAATTAGACAAACAAGGCCAATGGCGTGAGTTGAGAGTTGAGCAAATAAACGAATATGTTTGGCGCGATCTAAAAGAAGTTATGCCAGGCACTCAATCATCATTGCACAAGCATGAGTGGGTTAAGCACGGTACATGTTATTCAAAATCAATAGATGATTATTACGCGCATTCAGTTTGGCTCATGCAACGACTAAATGCTTCAAGATTGCAAGATTTGTTTGAAGCAAGAATTGGTGCACAAATAACCGGCACACAAATTCGCACATTGTTTGAAGAATCATTTGGCAAAGGATCTGGCGACAGACTGCGCATTTCTTGTCGCAAAGACCCAGACACAAATAGACAAATGATAACAGGCCTTACCCTTGGCTTGAGCGGTAAAATTAATGGTGAAAAAAGCTTATCCGAAATGATAATGGCTGCGGCTATCACAAACCCTGGATGCGATAAGGGCTATGTAGACCCTGTTGGTTTGCAACCAAATGAAGATCCTGCAGACAAGTAATTTTTTTAGCGTTTCAATTGTTTCATAGAGTTTGACCAATTTCATTTTATAGACTAAATTTTCTCAATACATATTGGGAAAAGGGTCAAAAATGAAAACCGCAATTGCAATTATCAAGCACACATTCTCGTTGATATTTAATCATATTGGCGTTGCACTGCGTATTACTATTCCTTGGTTTTTGATTATGGTTGGGGTTGTGTTAGGAGGCGCTTTTTTCTTGTCGTCGGGCACAGCACTTACGGTCACAAATGAGACGGCTACAAACCCAGTTTTGTTTTGGGTTTTGTTTCCTGTTATTTTCATTGTCATGCTCTATGCATTTTTTAGCTGTGCAATTGGTTGGCACAGATACATTTTACTCGATGAAGCACCTTCATCAATTTTTGCAATGCCACCAAAAGGGCTGGTGTGGCCATATGCTAAAAAATCACTGATTATTGCGTTGTACACTTTGCTTGTAGCATTCGTATGTTTTGGATTGCTTTTTCTCGCTGTATTTATATTGCCAATGCTTGGTGTTTTCGGCTTGGTGCTTCCATTCGTTATGCTGTTTTTTATTCAATACTTAATCATGAGAATGGGTATTGCGTTACCCGCCAGTGCATTGGGCGAAGAAGAGTTTACGGTTAAAGCTGCATGGGAACTTACAAAAAATGATACGTCCACTATCTTTTTCACGTCGTTCTTCTCAACCCTTCTATTTATGGCCATTAGCCTTATCATCCAATACTTCACTGCTAGTAATGTTCTAATGGAGGCAGCATACGATCCATTTTCGCTCGATCCATCATTGGTTGACCCTGAAATGATAAATCAGACACCTTCAGCGTTTGGTTATGTTGTGCAAGCAATTTTCAACTGGTTTTATTTTATCTTTGGATTTGGTGTTTTAACTACGCTTTATGGTGTGATCGTTCAAAAACGCGAAATTTAAACGCCTCTCATTGCGTTTATCGGGTTTTATCACTATCTAGCAGGTAATCTATCGATTATGGAGACATGAATGTCAGATAAAATAACTCGTTTTTTGGGCGATACGCCTTCGCGCACACTTATAAAATTAGCGGTAATTTCTTTTGTCGTTGGTATTATCATGAGCGCGCTAAACTTCACGCCTATTGAAGTGTGGTATGAGGTGCGTGATTTCTTCATTCATGTTTATGATTTAGGTTTTGAAGCCTTTGGGCGTATTGGCAAATATTTCATCTATGGTGCAATGGTGGTTATTCCTATTTTCATTTTGATGCGTGTGTTAAAATTCCGTCCATAAAGTCGAACACTGCATAACTACATTTTAAGGCCGCGATTTTCGCGGCTTTATTTTTAAAGGCAGAAAAATTGAACACTCAAACTGTCAAAAAATTTGATGTAACGCATAAAATGGTGCTTGGCCTTGCTTTGCCCATTACGCTTGCATATCTCACCACGCCGCTTTTGGGTTTGGTAGATTTGGCAGTAGTTGGGCGCATGGGCAGCGCTACGCTCATTGCGGGTTTGGCTGTTGGTGCAATAATTGTAGACATGCTGTTTGCACTCTTTGCGTTTTTGCGCATGGGCACAACAGGTCTTACCTCGCAGGCCTTTGGCGCAAACAATAATAAAGAAGTTCAAGCAATATTAATCAGAGCACTGGTGATAGCCTTTATAGCTGGCGTAATAATATTGCTCTTAAATCCGCTCATAATTTGGGCAGGCTTATACTTCATTAATCCTGGCGAAGAAGTTGCAAAAGTCGTGCCTCAATATTTATCGGTTCGGCTATTTGGCACGCCCTTTAGCTTAGCAAATTATGCATTGCTGGGTTGGCTTATTGGGCTTGGGCGCTCTGGCCTTGGGCTACTTTTGCAAATATTGCTCAACGGAACAAATATTGTTTTGTCCATTTTACTTGGACTTACATTCAATTATGGATTTGTGGGCGTTGCATGGGCAACACTTATTGCAGAGGTGTTTGCCTTTTTATGCGGTGCATTTATTTGCTGGCAATTGCTAGACAAAACCGAGCGACCAAACAAACAAAGCATATTCCAAAAAGCGGCCATGCTGCGCCTTGCCAATGTAAACATAGACATCATGATACGCTCTTTCGCATTGCTCTTTGCTTTTGCATTTTTCACAGCCCAAGGTGCAAAATTTGGCGAGCTCACGTTGGCGGCAAATGCGGTTCTTATGAACTTCTTTTTAATAGGGGGCTATTTTTTAGACGGCCTTGCCACAGCCGCAGAACAAATAGTAGGGCGAGCGATTGGCGCAAATTATAAGCCCGCTTTTTGGCGCGGTTTAAAACTCACAATGTTTTGGAATTTTTTGCTCGGTGTGTTTTTAAGTGCTGCTCTTTATGTGTTTGGCACTCAGCTTATTGCGCTCATAACCACTTTAGACTTCGTGCAAAACGAAGCTAACAAATATTTGCTGCTAGCGGCACTCACGCCCCTAAGCGGTTTTTTAGCGTTTCAAATGGATGGTGTGTTTATTGGTGCTACTTGGTCACGCGATATGAGCTTATTAATGCTGGCATCAGTTGCCATATATCTTGCGAGCTGGTTTTTATTCATGCCATTGCAAAATTTAGGACTTTGGCTCGCCATTCACATATTCTTGCTTTCCAGAGGTGTATTGCTCTGTTTGCGAGTATTACCCAACGTCAGAAAAACATTTTCATAAAATTGCTAAAACGTTTTCTGGTGGGCGGCCAATGGCTGCTTTTTTGTCGTTTATAACGACAGGGCGCTCAATCAAAATAGGGTGCAAAAACATAGCTTCAATTAAAGCATTATTGTCTTTTTCATCTTTCAAATTTAGCTCTTTATAAATGGCTTCATTTTTGCGCATCAAATCGCGTGGCTCAATTGCCAAGAGTTCAAGAACGTTTTTGATATCTTCAACCGAAGGCGCATGCTTCAAATATTCAACGACATCAGTTTCGCTGCCTCTATCGTTCAACAATGCAAGAGTTTGACGAGATTTTGTACAACGCGGATTATGCCAAATGGTAACGGCCATATTTGTGTTCTTTCGGTATTGTTTTATTGATTACTCGTTAGGCAGTTTTTTTGTCGCCCATTCATTGGTTTTACTTCCAATGATTTCGCTAATATGGGCAACACCTTCTTGTTCCATTTTGCGCACCAAACCAGAGACAATTTCACTTGCGAGTGTCGGGCCTTTATAAACCATAGAAGAGTAGAGTTGTAGCAAAGTGGCGCCAGCTTCCATTTTTTGCCAAGCGGTTTCAGCGCTGTCTATGCCGCCAATGCCAATAAGCGCAATGTCTTTGTTTATTAATTTTGCAAACCTTGCCAGCATAATAGTTGAGCGCTCAAATATTGGCTTGCCAGACAGGCCGCCAGCTTGCGCAGCATTTTGAGTGTCTACCAAGCCATCGCGTGCAAGGGTTGTGTTAGAAACCATTAGCCCGCTCAACCTTGAAGCATTCACAACCTTGGCAATAGACTTCACATCTTTGGTTTCTAGATCTGGTGCAAGTTTCAAAAATACAGGAGGCGGTGAGGTTAGTTTACATTTATCAAGCGCACCAAAAACACGCTCTAACAGTTCTTCTAAAATTTTGGCTGTCTGCAAATTTCTAAGGCCAGGGGTATTGGGCGAAGAAATGTTAATAGTGAAGTAAGTTGCCAAATGCGCAAAGCTCGAAATTCCTTCAACATAGTCTGCAATAAAATCTTCAGAATCTTTATTCGCGCCAATATTTATACCCACAACACCTTTTTTGTAGGCACGGCTAGCAAGCCTTGATTTAGCCTCTGCATGGCCTTCATTGTTAAAGCCAAGGCGGTTTATCACGCCTTCATCTTTTTGCAGTCTAAAGATGCGCGGTTTTGGGTTTCCGCTTTGTGGGCGCGGTGTAATAGTACCAACTTCACTAAAGCCAAAGCCAAGTTGCAACATGGCATCTGGTACTTCTGCATTTTTATCAAAGCCAGCTGCCAAGCCTAAGGGATTGCAAAACTCTATACCAGCAACGCTTTGCACAAGTCTCTCATCTTGAGTGCGCTTACAAAAAGGCACTAAGCCTGTTTTTAAAGCCTTTATAGATAGGCCATGTGCTGTCTCGGCATCGAGTGTAAAGAGTGCTGGCTTTAAAAGGGACTGAAATAATTTCATTATATTAACTCACTCAAAAACTCTTCAGGAAATACGTGCTCACCATTATCTGCAAGCGGCAGTTCTTGCCACCATGCAGCATTTGAAACTGGCAACTTTGCGTATAAATGTGGAAATTCTGCGCCCCCACGCGAAACTTCCATTTTATAGTGCCGCGCCATAGGCGCTGTGTTTACAGCAACAATCATCAAGTCGTTGCGTCCTGCAAAGTGCTTAGCTACGGTCTCTTGTGTTTGTGCAGCGGTAGAAAAATGAATGTAACCATCTTGAAGGTCAATTTCTGCGCCTTCAAATTCACCAAGCTCTAACGCTTCGTCCCACTCTTCAAAACCAACCACTTTAAACACAATTTCAGGAAGCATTTTTATCTCCAATAAATATTTGACTTATTCCTAAATCAAGGGACTAATGATTGCAAAACCTATTGAGGGTTTTGTATAAGTTTGTGGTGCAAACAGATTAAA
>JBGCEA010000252.1:0-9586 GCA_045105915.1 Nitratireductor sp. | reverse complement strand
CTTAACCAAAGATTAAGCAGAGCACTGCATTATAGCGTTCAAGATATTAGAACCAAATAAGAGCCAAGAGCATGACATTTGACAAAAACCTAACAAGACGCGATGCACTAAAGTTTACAACTAAAGCAACCTCAATGGGCTTGGTTGGCATTAGCGCCCCTGCACTTTTGACAAATGCGGCTGAGGCTAAAACCTATAAAAACATCAGCTATGGCGGCAATCGCTTAGACATTTATCAGCCAACAAATATTTCAAGCCCACATGGCGCACCCATAATGATATTTGTGCATGGCGGCGCTTGGAAAGCTGGCAGCAAAAGAAGCGTTGGCGCAAAGGCAAAACATTTCACCTCAAAAGGTTATGTATTTATCTCGGTTGGCTACACACTCTATCCACGTGCAAATGCAGAGCGCCAAGCCTTAGAAGTAGCGCAAGCTGTAAACTGGGTTCAGCTTAACGCACGACAACTCAAAGGCGATGCAAACCGAATTGCCCTCATGGGACATTCAGCTGGGTGTCACCTATCAAGCCTCGCATCACTTTCTGGCGCCACAACCGCAGTTAAAGCGCTTATATGCAATGATACAGGCGCATATGATTTGCCATATTTGGCAAATTTGAATGGTGGAAGCCTACCCTTCATTTTTTCTGCGCTTAACAAGCGTAGAAATTGGCGCACATGGTCGCCAATCAATTATGTGAAAAACAAAACACAGCCGCCTTCACTCGTCATCTGGTCTGGTGGCACTATGCGTCCTAAAATTGGTAATAATTTTGCAAACGCACTAGAAGCCTCGCAAAATCCAGTCACGCGTTTTGACGGATCTTCTTACAACCACTTGTCTATAAATTCTGCAATTGGCAAAAGTGGGCGCAGCGTAACACGCGCAGTTGATCGTTTTTTAGAGCAAAATTTACAAGCCTAAATTTGAAGCTCTAATCTAGCGCTTTAATTAGCCTGTATAAAGTATCAATGGTCGCGCCATCTGCAACGCCATCTATATTTGTGCGCCTGTAATGCATTTGAAACGCCTTCACGCAGCTTTGGGTGAGAGCATCATATTCTCCAGTCGGCACCACGCCATAACCATATAAAGCCAGCATAGACTGCAATGCAGCAACAGGCTGGCCGCTTTCGCCAACGCTCAAAAACCTTCCATCACTCAGCGTGCTAGGCTCTACATAGTGCCCTATGCCGTGCGAGGCTAATTCATCCCACGGAAACTTCTCACCAGGATCAAGCTTTCGCATGGGCGCAATATCTGAGTGCGCCACAACATTGCGTGGCTCAATTTCATTGCGCACTAGTATGTCTTTGCAAAGATCAATCACAGCGTCTATTTGCACTTGTGGAAAATCTGGATAGCCATGATCGTGTCCAGGATTTACAATCTCAATGCCAATAGAACGCGAATTTATATCTTCAAATCCCCGCCAAGAAGAAACACCCGCATGCCATGCACGCATTTTCTCATCTACCATTTGCACAATGCGCCCATCTTCGTGCACCAAATAATGACAAGACACTTGGCTTTCTTCAACACATAACCAATTCAAAGCCTGATCGCCGCTTGGCATGCCTGTATAATGCAACACCAACATATCTGGCGCGCTAACACCTTTTCGATCATTTATATTAACGCCAGCTTGCACTTCGCATTTGCAATTTGTGTTCGCGCTTTCAAGCAAGGCAAAGACTTCATTTTTTGCATCACTCACACCATCACTCATATGCCACGTTCCTTAGAAATTTGATCCCAAGCAAAGTTTATTTCAGCAAGCCTATCATTTGCAATTTTTAAAAACTCTTGAGGCACACCACGAGCCACCATTTTATCTGGATGGTTCTCTCGCACCATTTCGCGGTAGCGCTCTTTTAGGGTCTTTTCATCCCATTCGCGTTTTGCGCCCAAAACAAAATAGGCATCTCGCCCATCGACAAAATGACGAAGCTTAATGATTTCCAACTCATTATCTTCAATGCCAAAAATCTCTGCCACAACTTCAATATATTGCGTTTCCAACTCATGAATAATGCCATCTGCTTTTGCGATGTAAAACAATGCATTTATCACATCGCGCAAAATATCATCATCATCAGGAAAAAGTCGCTTTACCTGCGCTGCATAATGCTCAAAGCCTGCTACATCTTGCTGAGCTAAGTTATATAGGCGCGCAACATTGCGTGCTTCTGCTTTGGGTACATCAAACAATTCATGAAAGGCTCGCACCTCATCTTGGGTCACAATGCCATCGGCTTTAGCAGCCTTTGCAGAAAGCGCCACAATTGCAATAGAAAACGCCACCTGTTTTCTGGTAATTGGATCGCCCTCAAAAAAGGTGCGTACAGCCTCAACCACCGCAGAAAACCCATCTGCGCTAACGCTTGTTAAAAAATCACCTAATCTGGACCAAATCGACATGAGTTAAGCTTACGCGACTCGTTTAAAAGCTTGAAGTGAAAAGAAGCCGCAGGCAAGAATTAATGCACCAGCACAAATTTAGTAGCTTTCTGAGAATACGAGGTGAAAACGCCTAACTGGTAGGTGCATCATTAAAGCCCATTATAAGCACCCACAAATGCGTATACTGAGGGTTTTTACCAGAATTATTATAAGCATAGCCAAGCCCTGCCAACTGATAATGCGGCTTTAGCATATTCTTTTTGTGCCCATCAGAATCCATCCAGCCTTGTAAAGCCTTCTCGATTGAATCATAACCAACACCCAAATTCTCACCAGAAGAATTGTCATAACCAGCCGCATTAATGCGCTTTTTAAACTGCGTACCAGGGCCAATTTCGTGCCCATATTTACCCTTAGCTGCCATAAGATTTGCATAATCTTGAGCCGCTTTTTGAAGGCGCGCGTCTTTAGAAAAGCCAACCAATCCATTTTGTTGGCGTATTTGGTTTAGCTTCATAAATCCATCTGCAACATCAAACTTTATGGCTGGCGTTGCTTTCGTATCTAACGTTTTCAAATCTGAGTTTGCAAAATTTGATGCATTGTCAGAACCATTTGAACGCATTGGCATTAAAACACTTTTTGTAGAAAGCGTTCTATCAATAGAGTTTGTACATCCACCAAGCAGCATAAAAGACCCTGCCCCCATGCCAGCCTTTAAACCAAAGCCCATTAATGATCTTCGTGTCATGCGCCTGTCATCATTTTGTGGTGTTGTAATATCTTTAAAAGTCATAGTGCCAAGACCTCTTTACGTTAAGTAATCAATGGCAAGCTTACGCACCTATAGTTAAATAAAAGCTATGGATTTTAGTTAACAAACTCTCAAAACCTGTTTTCGGGTAGCGCGCACCTAAAAACAGATATAGAGCTTAAACACTCGCAACACATAAAGCTGGCAAAATCTCGCACCAACAAACATGCGCATAAAATAGAGTTAGCAAAAACATGGCCTTCAAATGATAACAGCACCAATACTCACAAACAAAACTTGGGCAATGCTAATATTACTAGCAACCATTTGGGGCGGCTCTTTTTTGTTTGGGCGCATAGCTGTTCAAGAAGTGCCTGTATTTAGCCTAGTGTTCTTGCGTGTTGGCCTTGCGGCAATTGCACTTTGGGCTTTTATTTTAATCACCAAGCGCAAATTTCAATTCACAAAATGGCTCATTATAAATTGCTTTATCATAGGCATTTTAAACAATGTCATTCCCTTTTCTTTTATCCTTTATGGACAAAAAGAAATTGGCGCAGGTCTAGCTTCTGTCGTCAATGCCATGACACCAATCTGGACACTGCTAATTGCAAATTGGTTCACACAAGATGAAAAAATAAATCCCATAAAACTCACAGGCATTTCGCTTGGGTTTTTAGGCGTCGCCATTTTAATGGGTACAGATATTTGGCTTGGTTTAAAAGCATCAGCCCTTGCGCAATTTATGGTGGTGCTTGCCACAATAAGCTATGGCGCGTCTGGTGTGTTTGGGAAACGATTTAAAAGCGTTGACCCACTTTTAATTGCAGCTTGCCAACTCACAACATCAACACTCATTTTGCTGCCTGTTATGTTTATTATGGAAGATCCGCTCCAAGTGCCTTTGCCATCTGCGCCAGCAATATTTTCTATTCTAGCCATCGCACTTTTATGCACGGCTTATGCGTATGTTTTGTTTTTCAAAATACTAAATAGCGCAGGCGCTGTAAACGTGTCGCTTGTGACACTTCTTGTGCCAATCAGCGCAATTTTACTTGGCATGCTATTTTTAGATGAAGCCTTGCACTGGCATCAACTTGGCGGCTTACTTATTATTATGCTTGGGCTTATCATCATTGATGGGCGCACAATAAAGCGCCTTAGACGAAAAAAAATCCAAGAACAGCAAAAACCCTAAAAGAAAATACTTAGTTAAATCAGTAGTTTTAGGCAGATTTCGGATTCTGTTCATGAATGCCAAGCAAGCGACAAATCGCAACAGGTAGCTCTGCTTTATTCATGGTGTAGAAGTGAAAGTCTGTAACACCGCGAGTTGCCAAATCTGCAACTTGCTCTGCTGCAACCGCTGCTGCCAACATTTGGCGTGTTTCAGGATCACTATCAATGCCTTCAAAACGCTCTGCAAACCAAGTTGGAATACTCGTGCCACAGCGCGAAGAAAAGCTAGCCACTTTTTCAAAGTTATGAATAGGCAAAATACCAGGCACGATTGGAATATAAATGCCTGCCTTACGCACTTTTTCGACATAGCTTTCATACACATCATTATCAAAGAAAAACTGCGTAATAGCGCGTGTTGCACCTGCATCTACCTTGCGCTTTAGCATATCAAGATCGGTAGAAAAATCTGCGCTTTCTGGATGCTTTTCAGGATAGGCTGAAACAGACACATCAAAGTCTGCAATTTCTTTCAAGCCTGCAGTTAACTCAGCGCCGTTTGCATACCCATTTGCTTGTGGCACATAAGCTTCACCAATGCCTTCTGCAGGATCACCGCGCAGCGCTACAAAACGCTGAATGCCAGCATCACTAAATTCTTTTACAATCTCATTAATCTCACCCTTAGAAGCGCCAACACAGGTTAGGTGCGCTGCAACATTCAAGTCAGTTTCATTCACCATGCGCTTAACAGCGTTTAGTGTGCGCTCTCTTGTGCTACCACCAGCGCCATAAGTTACAGACACAAAGCTAGGATTTAAGTTCTCAATACGGCGCAATGCTGTCCACATATTAGCTTCTGCTTTTTCAGAAACAGGTGGAAAGAATTCAAACGAAACATTCACCTTTTGCGTAGAAGCAACAGAGCGTGAAAGTTGTGATAAAGCCATTTAGATAGTCCATTTCATTGTAGTAAATATTTTAGTGTCTATGCGATTTTAATTTTGCCTAAGCAATTTGTGTTCGTGTGTCTTGTGCCAACCATAGGGTTACGATGAGCGATTCTTCTTTTTCAGATAATTTGCCTTTTGGTTCCAACTTTTGAACCTCGCGCACCTCTAAACCACAATCGCTTAGCCATTTTGAAATCTGATCGCTAGCAAAACCAAGGCGAATATGCGCATGTTTATCACGCAAAAAATCTAGGCCATGTGGCGCAAAATCTACAATCATCAAGCGCCCACCAGGCGCTAGCGTTTTAACAGCTTCTGCTATTGCAGCTTTTGGATCATCTAGATAATGCAAAACCTGATGGAACGTGACCAAATCAAAAGCGTTTTCATAGGCGGGCAAATTCAGCAAATTGCCCTGCCTCACTTGCACCTTAGACAAGTCTTCAAGGTTTGAGCGCGCAATAGAGAGCATTTCGCGACTACCATCTACACCAACGCCTTTGGTGTAATTGTCCTGAAACAATTCAAGCAATCTGCCCGTGCCCGTACCAAGATCAAGCATGGCTTGAAAAGGCGCAGAACCAATGAGCTTTAGCATCGCAGCCTCAACCTTTGATTCGTCCACATGCAGAGTTCTAATCTCATCCCAGCTAGAAGCATTTGACGAGAAATATTGAGAAGCCGCCGCTGCGCGTTTTGAGCGAACAGCATGCAATCGTTCTAAATCACGCTGTAACTGCACATCATCCGCATTCATATGATCAAGCAGTGATTTTACAAAGCGCGCATTTTGCCCATCGCTTACCGCTCTAAAAAAGGCCCAAGCGCCCTCTTGATAACGCTCTAAAAGACCAGCCTCAGAAAGTAACTTTAAATGGCGCGATACGCGTGGCTGTGATTGGCCTAAAATGTCGATTAAATCAGTTACCGTTAAATCGCCATGCGATAATAAAGCAAGCAACCTCAAACGCGTGTGCTCTCCTGCTGCGCGCAAAAGATTGACGGTATGATCTAGCGGTAATTGGGACTTGTCGGCCATGATGCTTTAAATTACAGTGTCCTGATAAGAGCTTAAGATAAGCTCATTAAGTAAATAACAATATAAACATATCTTTATATCATTTGCAAAATCAAAGCAAGCAGGAAAACAAAACTGCAATTATTTTCACTTAACAATCGCTACATGTAAAAATCGTCACATAAGCCATACAATAAACCATGATCAGAAACAGAGCTGCACGATTAAGAGAAGTCAAAAAGACCTTAAAATTAATGGTGCCGCATGCCTCGCTTTCTGATTTTGAAAAAATCATGAAAATCGCTGATAGCCAACACCTAAACCACCTACCAACGCCCATTCTGGCTTGGCGCTCGCTCACCACGCATATTAGACACAATCATAGTGACTATGATGCACTGCTTGAAGAAGGCTATGACATTGAAAGCGCTAAGCACTTTGTTTTAGATGAAATGAATGCTGTTTTAGAAAGCTGGGGTGCAAGCAAGCGCATTGAACTGAACAGCGAAACTGCAAACGAATTATCAGACGAAACAGACGTTTAAGCCTAATATACCCATTGTTCCCAAATACGTGCAGTGACTTGCTCATTGGGTTTAATTGTACCGCCAATCTCTACCCACGCCACCAAGCCACGCTTCATATGCGCAGCATTTTTGAATGAAAGCGCCATATCTGTTCTATCATAAGCGCCATCAATAGCCTCAACACCACTATGTTCGGCAATAGCACCGCCCGCCAAACGACAAGGCGCATTATACCCATCGATACGAAGCGTAACCCCGCCTTCAAAAAACAAAAGCGTTCTTGGTGGCAAATAGCTAAGGTTAGGAATGCCCTCTAAAATCAAATTTGCACCAATCCAGCCAGCATCAAACTTTTCAAGCCCCATATCGTTTTGAATTTCATTCAACTCTTCAACGCTTAAAATAGAAATTTGACGCTCATTGCGCATTTGGGTGCCGCGATCATACCATGGCTCTCGCCCACCAGACAAACGGGTAATACCAGCGTGAAAATCACCTTCAATACCCTCATAATTAAGAGCAAGGCTATCTACAGGCTTTGAGATAAAATCTTCGCCTTTTGCAGCTAAAGTGCTTTTAACAACACCTTTAATTTTTTTGGGTGGCGTGGTTTTGATCATGAGAAAGCCTTTCGTTCAACGCAAGCTAAGCGATTCTAGAAAAGCTGTCATCAAACACATTGTTATGAAGACGATTTAACTCAACAAGTAGAAGTGGCAAGTTTAGGCGGCCTAATTGGCCAGCTCAAGCAGTATTACGCAACTTGACGCGCCAAAGCACATTGCGACCAAAGTTCACTCAAAGAATTTACCAAATGGTCGATGTCTTTTTGCGTGTGCAATGGCGATGGCGTAATACGCAAACGCTCAGTGCCTTTAGCAACTGTTGGGTAGTTAATTGGCTGCACATAAACATCATATTTATCGAGCAAATAATCACTTAAGAACTTAGCCTTTTTAGGATCACCCACCATCACTGGAATGATGTGACTTTCATTCTTCATATAAGGAATGCCAGCTTTTTCTAAGCCTGCTCTAACTTTAGCAACATTTGCGCGTTGTTGTTGGCGTTCCCAATCACTTGTTTTCAAATGTTTGATCGAAGCAATTGCACCAGCTGCAAGTGCAGGTGGCAAGGCCGTTGTAAAAATAAAACCAGAAGCATATGAGCGAATGAAATCGCACAGTTTTTCAGTAGCCGTAATATAGCCGCCCATAACACCATAGGCTTTACCAAGTGTGCCTTCAATAACGTCTAATTCATCCATTAGGCCGCGTTGTTCAGCAATGCCGCCACCGCGCGGGCCATAAAGGCCAACCGCATGCACTTCATCAAGATACGTTAGAGCGCCATGTTTTTTGGCAACTTCACAAATTTCTTTAATTGGCGCTATATCGCCATCCATAGAATAAACAGATTCAAACGCCACCAATTTTGCGCGCCCTGGCGCAACCTTTGATAGTTTCTCGTCTAAGTCTTTCCAATCATTATGCTTGAAGATTACTTTATCTGCTTTTGAGTGACGAATGCCCTCAATCATAGAGGCGTGGTTATCTTCATCTGAAAACACAACACAATCTGGCAACATAGAAGCAAGCGTTGTGAGTGATGCCCAGTTAGAAACATAGCCAGAGGTAAACAGCAAAGCCGCCTCTTTGCCATGCAAATCGGCTAATTCTTCTTCCAACAATACGTGTGTGTGATTTGTACCAGAAATATTGCGCGTGCCGCCAGCACCGCTACCATGCGCGTCTACCGCGTCTTTTATGGCTTCCATCACTACTTTATTTTGCCCCATGCCCAAATAATCATTCGAACACCAAACAGAAACTTCACGCGTTTCGCCATCTATGTGGCGTGTTGCCTTTGGAAACTGCCCTGCGTGGCGCTCCAATTCAGCAAATACGCGGTATCTGCCCTCTTCGTGAAGGTCATCTAATTTCTTAGCAAAAAAAGACTGATAATCCATAATATAACACTTACCAATTTCAACTTAGAAAGATTCTAATAAACAAATTGTTTAAAGCAGAACAGCCACAAAGCCGCAATAGCACTCAACAATTTGTCGCATGATAAAACGATATATAGAAAAAACACAATGTTTAAATTAACAAAACACTGTGTTTAACTCAATTTACTGTTTAAAATTAGTCAGTTAAGAGGCGTTATTCAGCCGCCTCTTTGCTATATTCGCTCAATGGCGGGCAAGAACAGACCAAATTTCGATCACCATGCACGTTATCAACGCGCGAAACTGGCACCCAATATTTAGCATCGCGCTTAACGCCTTGTGGAAAACCAGCCTCTTCACGAGAATAAGAATGGCTCCATTGCTCACACATCAAATCTGCTGCCGTATGAGGTGCATTGACCAGCGGATTATCTTCCAAGCTCCAAACGCCCTGTTCTACCTTTTTAGCTTCACCTGCAATTGCAATCATTGCATCAATAAAACGATCCATCTCGTGCAATGGCTCACTTTCGGTTGGCTCTACCATTAAGGTACCAGCAACAGGCCAAGACATTGTAGGCGCATGAAAACCATAATCGATGAGGCGCTTTGCAATATCATCTACACTAATGCCAGCATTGTCCTTTAAAACGCGCGTATCTAATATGCACTCATGCGCAACGCGCTTATTTGCGCCCCAAAACAAAAGTGGAATATGCGCAGATATTTTATTGGCAATATAATTGGCACTTAAAATAGAAACTTAAGAAGCAAGTGTTAGCCCTTCTGCCCCAAGCAT
>JBGCEA010000251.1:0-2758 GCA_045105915.1 Nitratireductor sp. | reverse complement strand
TATGCCTGTTGCCGCTTCTAGCTTTGGTAATAAAAAGTCATAAAGGCCAGAATCTCTGGTAGATGTTGTTGATTGAATAATCAAAAACTCATCTAATATGCCACCATGAGAGGGTGAAGTCATAGACGCGTAGCTAGCTATAATTGCAGGCGCAATTAAGCGGATTCTCTTTCTCAAAAATTTTGAGTAGAACATTGAAAAGACTCGCATTTTAAATCACCACCCCAAAATGCATTAACGCGAAAGCGTTCTAGAAATCGCATCTTTCCAGCCAGCAATCTTTCTTTCTCTAACAGCTGCTTTCATAGAAGGTTTAAAACGACTTTCGCGCGCCCATGTTTTTGCAAAACCTTTTGCATCTGGCCATAAACCAATGCGGGAAGCCGCAAGCCAGGCAGCGCCCAAAGCTGTGGTTTCTAAAACCTGAGGGCGATCAACAGGCGTATTCAAGATGTTTGATAATTGCTGCATCGTCCAATCAGATGCAACCATTCCCCCAGCAACGCGCAATACTGTTTTCTTGCCCTTAGAGCCCTTCCAGTCTTTTTGCATGGCGCTTAACAAATCATGCGTTTGATAACACACTGCCTCAAGTGTGGCTTTGGCAACTTCGTTTCGAGTTGTGCCTCTAGTCAAGCCAAACATAGCGCCGCGTGCTTCACTGTCCCAGTATGGCGCGCCCATGCCCACAAAAGCAGGCACTAAATAGACATCTTGTTCTTTATCTGCGTTAGCAGCCATATCACCTGTTTCAGCCGCATTTTTAACAAGCTTCAAACCATCGCGAAGCCACTGCACCGAAGCACCAGCCATAAAGATAGAACCTTCAAGCGCATAAGTAACTTCGCCATTTAAACGATAGGCAATTGTGGTTAGCAATCTATTTTTAGATTTCACCTTGTCTTTGCCAGTATTTAAAATTGCAAAACAGCCCGTGCCATAAGTCGATTTAAACATGCCTGCTTCAAAACAAGCATTGCCTATTGTGGCAGCATGCTGATCTCCAGCGACACCCAAAATCGGAATTTCAGCGCCAAAAATAGATTTATCGCAAACCCCAAAATCAGCGGCACAATCTAGTACTTCAGGCAAAATAGTATTTGGAATATTAAGCGTTTCTAAAAGCCCCTTATCCCATTTTTGCGTTCCAATGTTAAAGACCAAAGTTCGAGATGCATTGGTAGCATCCGTCACGTGGCGCTTGCCACCTGTTAAACGCGAAATGATAAAACTATCTGCAGTACCAAAAGCAACTTTTCCAGCTTCTGCTTTTGCTCGCAATCCTTTTACATTATCCAACATCCAAGCAATTTTTGTGCCCGAAAAATAAGGATCCAGCAAAAGCCCTGTTTTATTAGTGAAGGTTTTTTCATGGCCATCTTTTTTAAGCTTTTGGCACATATCAGACGTACGCCTGTCTTGCCAAACAATGGCCTTATGCACCAATTTGCCAGTCTTACGGTCCCACATAAAAACAGTTTCGCGCTGATTGGTTATACCAATAGCGGCAATATCACTGGCTTTAATTTTAGCTTTTCTAATCGCGCTTTTTGCAGTTTTAACTACACTTTGCCAAATCTCTTCTCCATCATGTTCAACCCAACCAGATTTTGGAAAATACTGAGTGAACTCTTTTTGTCCAACACTCACTATTTTTTGCTTTGCATCAAAAATGATGGCTCTTGTTGAGGTGGTTCCCTGATCGATTGAAAGAATATATTTAGCCAAGTTCAACTCCCACTTTGTATTATTAAATTATTTGAAAAACGTTTTTGCAACGCCATTAATTTGTTTGTTTTCTTATACTTTTGCAGCTTGTCGCAAAGCATCAATATTGGCTTTATAGGCCGCCTCGCCCTCGCCTTTAAAAACAGATGATCCAGCCACAAAAATAGTTGCGCCAGCTTTTGCAGCCAAAGGAACCGTATCTACCGTTGCGCCGCCATCGATTTGAATATCAATTGGGCGATCGCCAATCATGTCTTTTATACGTGCTATCTTTTCAACTACGGGCACAACAAAACTCTGCCCACCAAAGCCTGGGTTTACTGTCATGCATAAAACCATATCAACACGATCTAAAACATATTCAATCACGTTTTCTGGGGTCGATGGGTTAAGTGCAACACCCGCCTTTTTGCCAAGCCCTTTAATGGCCTGCAATGAGCGGTCTAAGTGTTTAGTCGCTTCTGCATGAATGGTAATGATATCAGCGCCAGCATCTGCATAGGCAGCCAAATATTCATCCACTGGTTCAATCATTAAATGACAATCAAAAATCTTATTCGTGCGGCCACGCACCGCTTTAATAACAGGAGGTCCAAATGTTAGATTTGGTACAAAATGCCCATCCATTACATCAATGTGAATCCAATCAGCGCCCGCACGATCAATCGCCTCTATTTCTTCTCCAAGTCTTGAAAAATCAGAAGATAATATAGAAGGCGCGATAATGGTTTTTGTCATTGCTTATTCAACTTTGTAAAAATGGGAACACACTTATGTCTAACCCATTTTTTCAGCGCAAACAATTACGCATTGCGGTTTGAATAAACCTGATTAACAGTTACTAAGATCATATTGTAAACATCTTGCGAAGAGCAGCCTCTTGAAAGATCATTTGCAGGCTTTTTAAGCCCCTGCAAAATAGGCCCAGTAGCGCTTAATCCGCCAAGGCGCTGCGCAATTTTATAGCCAATATTGCCAGCCTCTAAATTTGGAAATACAAAAACATTGGCATTACCAGCAACTTTGCTGT
>JBGCEA010000250.1:0-4187 GCA_045105915.1 Nitratireductor sp. | reverse complement strand
GCTTTCCAACTGGCAGCTAAGAACGGTGTTCGAGCACACCATTGGCCATTTGGAAATATGCCGCCCGTGCCAAACGTCACTGAAAATGATGTAACTAACATTACATCTTATGTTCGTGCCCTTCAAAGCGCCAACGGAATTAATTGAGGAAAAACCATGAAGAAAATACTAGCATCACTTGTTTTAACTCTTGCCATTACATCAGGCGCGATAGCTCATTCAAAAGTCGATAAGTATTCTCCCTTTGATGGTGAAATCTTGGTTGAGGCTCCAACTGCAATCACAATGACGTTTGCCAATCCTACTCGCGTGACGAAAGTTGGTGTCTCTCATACCTAAGGTTTAGAGGATCATGATATTCGCTTGGAAATCCCGACAACAGAATTTGTGAAATCCATTAAATTTACACCAGAATTATATGGTGTTGGTGTTTATGAGATTGATTGGAGGGCAATTTCTAAAGACGGTCATGTTATTAAAGGTAATTTTTCATTTTATGTAAAAAGCGAATAGTATCTTATGCTTGACCTAGATATCTGGTTGGTTTCATCGATTGCAGTCAAGGTTGCACTTTATCTGACCAGTTTGGGGGCTTTGGGAACAATTTTGTTCGTGCTGATGTCTAAGCCTTTGAATACGGATTTGAATAAATTATTATTCAAGTTGGCTAGTGTGCTCGCTATGTTGTCAGCTCTTTTAACGGTTATGCGTATACCATTGCAAGCAGGACAGTTATACGATGACGGCCTGATCGGCTTATATGACTTTGAGATGATCCTACTTGTGTCTGAAGGTCCGCTGGGAACTTCTTCAATTGTGAGAGTAACAGGTCTGGCTCTTTTGTTAATAGCCATATTAAGTAGTCGAATTCGGTTGATAGCAATGCCTATTGCAGGCGTGATGATTGCATCGTCATTTGCTTTTATTGGACATGCCACAAAAGATATATGGATCTTGGGTTCACTGATTACGGTGCATTTATTAGCTGTCAGTTTCTGGATGGGAGCATTGTTTCCACTTTATAAAATCTCAGGTAAAAAATCTACATTAAAGGAGGCTGGGCGATTGGCCAATAATTTCGGGAAACAAGCATCGTTCATCGTCCCAGTATTGATCGTTGTAGGTGTTATTTTTGTGATTCATCTAACAGGAAATCCAGTAATATTATTCACGACGACATATGGATCGTTCTTGATAGGTAAGCTCATTATTGTTGCTGCATTACTCGGTCTAGCCGTACTTAACAAACTGCGCCTTGTTCCTAATTTATTAAATGGAGATCAGGGTGCAGCATTGAACCTGCGTAAATCGATTTTGTGGGAAAGTTTAGCTTTCTTAGCCATCTTTATCATCACCGCAATTTTAACTTCTGCGGTAAATTTGCCGAACCTATAGGAATGGATCAATGACAGATTTAACACGACGCAATATCTTGGGCCTCATAGGCTCAATGGCGGTAATCCCCCAACAGTTGCCATTGTAGCAATTGCATTCAAATATTCGCATGGCTGCCGTCAAACATCGGAAAATGAACGGCAGTTAAGGGTCATGAGCGACCGTTGTCTAACACAATTTTAGTCCGGCACCACGGTCTTGATCATGTCTAGTATTTTCGTATTATGATCGATTTCTTTTTGCCAGAATTGACGTTTTTCATCTATTCGTGCTTTTGATAACTTGCCTTCTAGAAATTCAATTTCTGCTTCAAAATCAGATTTTCGTGTTTCCCATATTTGAAGCTCAGCCTGTTCCTCTTTTGTCATTGGGCCTGTGAACCGAACTGTACCTTCACGCATATCGATGATGACGTTGTCCGGATGAGGCAGGGGGGTTGGACGTGGAATACCGAGCTGATCACATCGCTCAAGTTCGTGTTCCCATTCAGTTTTGTATATAATAGCAGTTTCCAACAATTCATCATGTTCGCTTTTTCTTGAATTTTCAGTGCTTGCTAATATTTCTGTGAAAAGGCGCTGCGCCCGAGGATTACCTTTAGCTGCATTGACTGCTAATGATCTAACAACAGCTTGCGCAATTGGGATTGATACATTCCTACCTCGATCTTGAACTGGAATAGTACGGTAAGCTTCTTCTAAAACAATGGCCTTTAAGCGTTCAGCATTCATTGCTGGAATTTTGTTCTTTGCTCCTTTTGGACGTCCTCTAGGATTACCAGATTTGCCTTTTTGGAAGCGGGAGTTAGATGGTGGTTTTTTGTAGCCGACTTTATATCTTGTAGTTGCCGGAAGTTTCGCAAGAGTAGCAGCCTTTTTTACGTTATTTTTTGTGTCTGATTTGCTTTTGGAATTATTGTTGGCTTCCATTATTCTGCAGCCTCGCGTTTATATTGGCTGTAATCGACACCGCAGGCTATCAGCGTTGCGTCATCATTGGCATAAGTTTCCCAGCGATAAATGATCCTGTCGCAATAGATTGGATCTAGCTCCATGAGATACCCTGATCTACCCGTTTTATGTGCAGCAATCATTGTGGAGCCAGAACCACCAAACAGATCTAGAACAATATCCCCCCGACCAGATACATCCTTGATTGCATCTGCAATCATCTGAACAGGCTTAACCGTTGGGTGGAGTGCCAACTCATCCATCCTGCCACTCTTGAGGGTATTAACACCCTTATACTGCCAGACATTGGTTCGATAGCGCCCGTTCTGACCTAACTCAAATGTATTGATGTGAGGTGCAGCCCCGTTTTTGAATGCAAAGATCAGTTCGTGACGGGAGCGATAAAATGTACCCATTCCTCCATTGTCTTTTACCCAGGTGATAAGGTTCTTTAACTCGGAATAAACACCATTTGAGGCTGCTAGCATCTCGCTCATATGCCGCCAATCCATGCAAACAAAGTGGATAGAACCTTCAACGCTATTTGCTACCATGTTTTCAAATGCTGATTGTAAAAATCCAGTAAACTGATCTACCGACATCTCTCCTGAAGCCATGGCGAACTCCCGATGTTTGGTTTTACCAGAGCCACCCACATGACCATCAATCTTCACATTGTAAGGCGGATCGGTAAATACCATTCGAGCTTTCTCACCAGTCATGAGAATATCAACATTATCATGATCCAAAGCATCAGCGCACAAAAGACGATGTGGACCTAATTGCCAAAGATCACCTAGTTTGCATCTATTTGGTATCTGCGATCCATCTACCAAAAGATCATCATCAGGATTGCCATCTTCTTCGACGGACAGCCCCTCAATAAGATTATCAACTTCGGATATCGAAAAGCCTGTTACACCAATGTCAAAGTTGAGGTCGTCTAGTTCCAACAATGCCCCTAGCTCTTGAGCCAGTAACTCTTCATCCCATCCTGCATTGAGAGCCAGTTTATTGTCCGCAAGCACGTAGGCTCGCTTTTGAGCTTCATTCATATGGGATAATTGCACGCAGGGAACATCAGTGAGTTCTAATGATTTGGCGGCTTCTACTCGCCCATGTCCTGCAAGAATGGAATTATCATCATCGATTAATACAGGGTTGGTAAAGCCAAACGTCTTGATGCTGTCAGCAATCTGGCGAACTTGTTTTTTGGAATGAGTTCGAGCGTTACGTTTGTACGGCTTCAGTGAAGCAATAGGTAATTTTGAAATTTGTAATTCTGACATTTAGTCAATTCCTTCTTTAATATTTTATCTCCCCAAAGTCTCGTTTCTCGATTTAGTTGATGACCATAAATACTCTATGGACAATACACGTGTTATGTACCCTTTATGTTCTTGCCTTTGCAAGGCTTCTTCAGGAAATCAACAGTTTAAATACTAGTATTTTGTGGATAGTGGTTTTGGTTTAACTACCTGAAATACAGAAGAAAATCCCTGTTAAGTAAGGGGGGTTACCCTGTTAAGAAGCGTTAAATTCCCTGTTATAGGAGTAGGGAATACTGCATTTTAGTACGTTATATCAGTAGGTTATATGTGTGGAAACTCTTGGAAATATTGAATAAACGCCTAATTTCCCTGTTAATTCCCTGTAAAGCAAGGAAATAGACAATTGCTAAACCGAGACGAGTTCGTAACAGACTGCATCCACCACCATTCAGTTTTATACATTTAGGGCGTCTGTATGGCGCATAGAAAAGTGTCCGTAGTAACGGGGACTTAGCGCTAATATTGCGCGTATCGTGTGGTGAAGAGACGCGTATATAGTGTGTTATTTGGC
>JBGCEA010000249.1:0-13533 GCA_045105915.1 Nitratireductor sp. | reverse complement strand
AAAAGATCACCAATCATCATACGACCTGGTGTTGTTTCATAAATTTTTGAAACAGGCTCACCATTTTCATCAACCGTTTTAAAGCGGCTTTTGATTTTTGTATGAAGCGTCACAACTTTGTTGTCGAGTGCGTGTTGCAATTCACCTAAATCAGAGAATGCCATGCCCTCGCCCGGCTCTTTTTCTGCCATGATAGACAGATAATAAAGACCCAAGATCATATCTTGTGATGGAACAATAACCGGCAGACCGTTGGCTGGGTGCAAGATGTTGTTTGTAGACATCATCAATACACGTGCTTCAAGCTGTGCTCCTAGTGAAAGCGGTACGTGTACCGCCATTTGGTCACCATCAAAGTCGGCGTTAAAGGCTGTACACACAAGTGGGTGCAGCTGAATAGCCTTACCTTCAATTAGGGTAGGTTCGAATGCTTGGATACCCAAACGGTGCAGTGTAGGCGCACGGTTTAGAAGCACTGGGTGCTCGCGGATAACCTCATCCAAGATATCCCAAACTTCTGGACGCTCTTTCTCAACTAATTTCTTCGCCTGTTTAACAGTTGAAGAATAGCCCTTTGCGTCTAGGCGTGAGTAGATGAACGGCTTGAACAGTTCCAAAGCCATTTTCTTAGGCAAACCACACTGGTGTAGTTTAAGTTCTGGACCTGTTACGATTACTGAACGGCCTGAATAATCAACACGCTTACCAAGTAAGTTTTGGCGGAAACGACCCTGCTTACCTTTAAGCATATCTGAAAGTGATTTTAGAGGACGTTTATTCGCACCTGTAATTGTACGACCACGACGACCATTATCAAACAGAGCATCCACAGATTCTTGAAGCATACGCTTCTCGTTGCGAATGATGATGTCTGGTGCGCGTAGCTCTAACAAACGCTTTAGACGGTTGTTACGGTTGATAACGCGGCGATACAGATCGTTCAAATCTGATGTCGCGAAACGACCGCCATCTAGTGGCACAAGAGGCCGAAGATCCGGTGGAATTACCGGAATTGTTTTCATGATCATCCACTCAGGGCGATTGCCTGATTCTAAGAATGCTTCAACAACTTTTAAGCGCTTCGTGAATTTCTTAGTCTTTAGCTCTGAAGAAGTTTCAGCCAAATCAACACGTAGTTGACCTGCAACTTTTTCAAGGTCCATAGACGCCAAGATTTCTTGGATCGCTTCTGCGCCAATCATAGCAGTGAAGCTATCTTCGCCATACTCTTCTACTGCAGTCATATATTCTTCTTCTGAAAGAAGCTGATATTCTTGCAAAGCAGTAAGGCCTGGCTCTGTTACTACGAAGTTTTCGAAGTATAGAACGCGCTCAAGATCTTTTAGTGTCATGTCTAGTAGCAAACCAATGCGTGAAGGCAATGATTTTAGGAACCAGATATGCGCAACTGGAGAGGCTAGCTCAATGTGACCCATGCGCTCACGGCGCACGCGTGATAGCGTTACTTCAACGCCACACTTCTCACAGATAATGCCTTTGTACTTCATACGCTTATATTTGCCGCATAGGCATTCATAATCTTTGATAGGACCAAAGATACGCGCACAGAACAGACCATCGCGTTCTGGCTTGAAGGTACGGTAATTTATGGTTTCTGGCTTTTTAATTTCGCCAAAAGACCATGATAGAATTTTTTCCGGTGCTGCGATTGAAATTCGAATTGAATCGAAATTCTGCGTTGCAGCAGGATTATTGAAGAGGTTCATGACTTCTTGATTCATGCTACTCGTCTCCTTTGAGGCTTTGCCTCGTAAAAGCGGTGAATTGACTTAGTGCCTTCACCTAAAATTGTTAAACATGCGATACGCAAATTACGAAAATTGGAAGCGATTTTATCACCGCTTCCAGTGTTTGTTATGTTTGCTATTCAGCAGCATCAGCTAGATCAGCATCGTCATCAGCCTCAACCGCTGGAGCACGTGTGTTCTCCAACTCAACGTTAAGACCAAGTGAACGCATCTCTTTGATAAGAACGTTAAAGCTCTCTGGGATACCTGCTTCAAATGTATCATCACCTCTAACGATGGCTTCGTACACTTTTGTACGACCCGCAACGTCATCAGATTTAACAGTTAGCATTTCTTGTAGGGTGTAAGCGGCGCCATAAGCTTCAAGCGCCCAAACTTCCATCTCACCAAAACGCTGACCACCAAACTGAGCTTTACCACCCAGCGGCTGCTGAGTAACAAGCGAGTAAGGACCAATTGAACGCGCGTGAATTTTGTCATCCACCAAGTGGTGCAATTTGAGCATGTAAATATAGCCCATTGTCACTTGTCGATCGAATGCTTCACCTGTTCTGCCATCATAAACCGTTGACTGACCAGAACCGTGCAAGCCTGCACGCTCTAGCATTTCAACAATGTCAGGCTCGTGCGCACCATCAAATACTGGCGTTGCAATGCAAACACCTGTTTTTAATTGATCTGCTAAGCGTAACACTGATTCTTCGTCGTAGTTCTTAACCGGTTCATTGCGCTCATTGTCGCCATAAACACCTTCAAGCTCTGTACGAAGCGGTTGAATGTCTGCGTTTTCTTTATAGGCTTCGATAAGACCGCCAATTTTGCGGCCCATACCAGCACAAGCCCAACCTAGGTGCGTTTCAAGAATCTGACCCACATTCATACGTGAAGGAACACCAAGAGGGTTCAAACAAATATCGGCATGTGTGCCATCTTCAAGGAATGGCATGTCTTCGATAGGCAAGATGCGTGAAACCACACCTTTGTTGCCGTGACGACCCGCCATTTTATCACCAGGCTGTAGTTTACGCTTAATCGCAACAAAGACTTTAACCATCTTCATAACGCCAGGCATTAACTCATCACCACGTTGTAGCTTTTCAACTTTATCCATAAAGCGGCCTTCTAGCAGCTTTTTAGAATCGTCATACTGGCCACGAAGCGCTTCAACTTTAGCTTGTTGCTTGTCGTCAGTTACAGCAAATTGCCACCACTGTGAGCGAGGATATTCTGCAATATTCTCTTCTGTGATTTTGCTGCCCTTCTTAAAGCCTTTTGGACCAGCCGCTGCTTCAAAACCAACAACCATGCTTTGCAAACGTCCATAAACGTTGCGATCCAAGATTGCCTGTTCATCGTCGCGGTCTTTTCCAAGTGCTTCGATTTCTTCGCGTTCAATTGCCATTGCGCGTTCGTCTTTTTCAATACCGTGACGGTTGAAAACACGAACCTCAACAACTGTACCAAAGCTACCAGGTGACATGCGTAGAGATGTATCTCTCACATCAGAAGCTTTTTCACCAAAGATCGCACGTAGAAGTTTTTCTTCTGGTGTCATTGGGCTTTCACCCTTTGGTGTGATCTTACCAACAAGAATATCACCAGGGCCAACTTCTGCACCAATATAGGTAATGCCAGCCTCATCAAGATTTTTCAAAGCTTCTTCAGAAACGTTTGGAATATCTCTTGTGATTTCTTCTGGCCCAAGCTTTGTGTCACGCGCCATTACTTCAAATTCTTCAATGTGAATAGAAGTAAAGACATCGTCTGTCACAATGCGCTCAGACAGTAGGATTGAATCCTCATAGTTGTAACCGTTCCATGGCATAAAGGCCACGAGTACGTTACGACCTAGCGCCAAATCACCAAGATCAGTAGATGGGCCATCGGCAATAATATCGCCTTTGTTTAGCACATCGCCAACACGCACAAGTGGGCGTTGGTTGATACATGTTGATTGGTTCGAACGCTGATATTTCATCAAGCGATAAATATCGACACCAGACTTTGAAGGATCAAGGTCTTTTGTTGCACGAACAACGATACGTGTTGCATCCACTTGGTCAACAATACCTGTACGCGCTGCAACAATCGCAGCACCAGAATCACGTGCAACCACTGGCTCCATGCCTGTACCCACAAATGGCGCTTCAGCTTTTACCAAAGGCACAGCCTGACGCATCATGTTTGAACCCATAAGTGCGCGGTTCGCATCATCGTTTTCTAGGAATGGAATAAGTGAAGACGCCACAGATACTAACTGTTTTGGCGAAACGTCCATGAGTTGAACGTTTTCACTTGGCAACATCATTACATCGCCAGCTTGACGACAAACAACAAATTCGTTTGCTAGTTTATCACCATCCATTTCGGCGTTGGCTTGAGCAACTGAGTAGCGCGCCTCTTCCATTGCTGAAAGATACACAACTTCGTTTGTTACTTTGCCGCCTTCTACCTTGCGGAATGGACTTTCGATGAAGCCATATTTGTTTACACGCGCAAATGTAGCAAGTGAGTTGATAAGACCAATATTTGGTCCCTCAGGTGTCTCAATTGGACAGATACGACCATAGTGTGTTGGGTGCACATCGCGCACCTCAAAGCCAGCACGTTCACGTGTTAGACCGCCCGGCCCCAAAGCTGAAAGACGACGCTTGTGCGTGATCTCTGATAGTGGGTTGGTTTGGTCCATAAATTGTGACAATTGCGAAGAACCAAAGAACTCACGAACAGCTGCAGCTGCTGGTTTTGCATTGATCAGGTCTTGCGGCATAACCGTGTCGATTTCGATCGATGACATACGCTCTTTAATTGCGCGTTCCATGCGAAGCAGACCGATGCGGTATTGATTTTCCATCAATTCGCCTACTGAGCGAACGCGGCGATTGCCAAGGTTATCAATATCATCGATTTCACCGCGACCATCACGCAAGCTCACAAGCATTTTAACAACCGCTAAAATGTCTTCTTTGCGAAGTACGCGCACAGTGTCTTCTGCATCTAGGTCTAGACGCATGTTCATTTTCACGCGGCCAACTGCTGAAAGGTCATAGCGCTCTGAATCAAAGAATAATGATTCAAACATTGCTTCTGCAGATTCCATTGTTGGCGGTTCGCCTGGGCGCATTACACGATAAATATCGAATAGTGCATCTTGGCGGCTGTCATTTTTGTCGGCAACCAATGTGTTACGCATGAATGCGCCAATGTTGACGTGGTCAATGTTTAGAATTGGGAATTCGTCATAGCCAGCCTCTGCAAGCACAGCAATATTTTTCTCATCTAACTCTTCGCCTGCATCTGCATAGATTTCACCAGTTTTCATGTTCACGATGTCTTCAGACAAATAGCAACCATGAATATCTTCATCAGACACAAGAATAGACTTAACGCCTTTTTCTTCTAGTGACTTGATTGTACGGGCTGTAATTTTCTTGCCAGATTCTACAATCACTTTACCGCTATCAGCGTCTAGAAGGTCTTTAGAAAGCTTGCTACCTTTAAGTGCTTCACCGTCAAATGGCTTGCTCCAACCTTCTTTAAGCTTCTTCACATTTGAAGAAGTGTAGAACATTGAAAGAATTTCTTCTGGCTCATAACCAAGCGCCATAAGAAGAGATGTTGCAGGTAATTTGCGACGTCTATCGATACGTGCATGCACAACATCTTTCGCGTCAAATTCAACATCCAACCATGAACCACGGTAAGGAATGATGCGCGCAGAAAATAGCAATTTGCCTGAAGAGTGTGATTTACCTTTATCGTGATCGAAGAACACGCCAGGCGAGCGGTGCATTTGCGAAACAATAACACGCTCTGTGCCGTTGATTACGAATGTACCATTGTCTGTCATCAAAGGCATGTCGCCCATGTAGACGTCTTGCTCTTTAATATCTTTAATTGATTTTGCGCCTGTGTCTTCATCGATATCAAATACGATAAGACGCAGTGTCACTTTTAGTGGCGCAGAATAAGTCATGTCGCGCTGGCGACACTCTTCTACGTCATATTTTGCTGGTTCAAATTCGTATGATACGAATTCAAGCATTGAAGCGCCTGAAAAATCATTGATTGGGAATACAGATTTGAAAACGGACTGAAGTCCCTCATCATCATCTCTGCCACCTTCTGGTTCATCAACCATCAAGAATTGATCATATGAAGCTTTTTGAACTTCAATAAGATTTGGCATCTCGGCAACTTCTGAGATGTTACCAAAAAACTTTCTTACCCGTTTACGGCCATTGAAAACATGTGTCTGAGCCATGTTTACTCCTAGAATGTTCGCGAAAAATCGCTTTAAAGAATCATGACGAAACCATTCGCCACGTTTTTATTTTTATTTTTTCTATAAAAACACATAGAAAAACGTAAAATGCGGCCAGCATCGCTTAACCTGTCTCCAAAAAGCCCATTCTTTCGGCTTTTAAGACACAAGTATCGCGAGCAACCGCTCATTTCCGGGGGCTTTGCCGGAATTTACTAGCCTCGAAAAATCACCATTCTACCGTGATTCCCCCACACACCTCACTTTTAATCATAGACTATAAAAGAGCAACAGTAATTTTGTCGCGTTTTATGAACCTATATAAAAGTGATTGGCTTCGCACGGATGCGAAGCCGAATTTTGAAGAGTAAATCTACATTCACTCAATAAAAAGAACTTACTTAAGCTCGACTTTAGCGCCAGCTTCTTCAAGTTTCTTCTTGATTTCTTCAGCTTCAGCTTTCGCTGCGCCTTCTTTAACAGCCTTACCGCCTGCTTCAACAAGATCTTTAGCTTCTTTCAGGCCAAGACCTGTGATGCCGCGAACTTCTTTAATCACGTTAATTTTAGAAGCGCCTGCTTCTACTAGAATAACGTCAAACTCGTCTTTTTCTTCTGCAGGTGCAGCAGCAGCGCCAGCAGCAGCAGGTGCAGCAGCAGCAGCCGCAGATACACCCCAAGTTTCTTCAAGCATTTTTGAAAGCTCAGCAGCTTCCATTACTGTTAGTGCAGATAGATCTTCTACGATTTTAGCTAAATCAGCCATTTTATATTTCCTTATCAGTTCAAACTAGATGTTTGGTTGTTGTTTGTTGCTGCTTACGCAGCTTCACCCTTTTGAGAATACGCTCCTAGTACACGAGCAATTTGAGCTGCTGGTGCGCTTGAAAGAACCGCAAGACGAGTAGCAGGTGTAGAAATCATACCCACTAGGCCGCCACGTAGTTCATCAAGTGATGGTAGAGATGCTAATTGTTTAACACCGTTCACATCTAGATTATCAGCACCCATTGATCCGCCAAGAATAACGAGCTTTTCGTTATCCTTAGAAAAATTAACAGACGCCTTTGGAGCAGCCACTGGATCATCTGAATAGACAATCAATGTTTGTCCTTCGAATAATCCTGAAATGTGGTCTACTTGCGTATCCTGAAGAGCAAGCTTCGCAAGACGATTCTTTGCAACTTTGACCTTGCCGCCAGCTTCTTTAACCTTCGATCTAAGATCGCTGATTTCAGCTACTGACAGACCGGAATAATGAGCAACAACAATAGAACCAGCGCTAGTTAGCTCTGAGTTCAGTGCTGTAACAAATTCGCGTTTTTCCGCTCTTTCCACAGTCTCTCTCCAATTTTAGTTACTCAAATATTTGAGCAACCGGTTGACTTTGCCGCTCTGAGTTTGGGCTTTTGAAAGATCAAAACCACCAACATCAAAACGACGTTTCAAGGTTTCCTGCCCCCTGATTGTCGCTCCGCAAAAGCTAAGAGCAGCACAAGGTCAACGAGTTTGATCCGAAATAAATTTCGTTTCCAACTCCCATCTAATGTAGGCCTTATTTAAAAGCTTAAAGTTTGACTTTAACAACAAACCACCCACAATCTCGGACAGGTAACTGAATCAATTCAAGGCTTTAACACCCCTTTTCAATTCAGCACTTTGATAAGTTCAGAAAATGATTCATCATTTTAATAGCCCACCAAAGCTTTGATAGATTGCGATTTAAAACCGCAATCTAAATTCTTTAGCCGTATTAGCCTTCACCAAGTGAAGCAACATCAACTTTGACACCAGGGCCCATTGTTGATGAAATAGTTACGCGCTGAACGAAAGTGCCTTTAGCGCCAGCTGGGCGTGCTTTTTGCACAGCACCTGTAAGGGCTAAAACATTTTCTTCAATTTTCTTAGCATCAAAAGAAGCTTTACCAACACCAGCGTGGATAATACCTGCTTTTTCTACACGAAACTCAACAGAACCACCTTTAGCAGCCGCAACAGCAGAAGTTACATCTGGTGTTACTGTACCAACTTTTGGGTTTGGCATCATGTTGCGTGGACCTAGAACTTTACCAAGACGACCAACAAGTGGCATCATGTCTGGCGTTGCAATACAACGATCAAAGTCGATTGTGCCGCCATTAACGATCTCAAAAAGATCATCTGCGCCAACAATATCTGCGCCAGCTTTTTTAGCTTCTTCAGCTTTGTCGCCTTTAGCAAAAACAGCAACGCGAACGTTACGGCCTGTACCATTTGGAAGTTCAATCACGCCGCGAACCATTTGGTCTGCGTGACGTGGATCAACACCCAAGTTCATTGCAACTTCAATTGTCTCATCAAATTTCGCAACTGCGCGATCTTTAACAAGGCTAACCGCTTCTGAAACTGAATACAGCTTATTGCGATCAATGCCCTCACGGGCGCTTTTCATACGTTTACCAGCCATCTAATTAACCCTGCACTTCCATGCCCATTGAACGGGCTGTTCCTTCTACCATGCGCATTGCTGCTTCTATGGTATCAGCATTCAAGTCAGCCATCTTTGCTTCTGCGATTTCACGCACTTGCTTAGATGAAAGTTTACCAGCAACCACTTTACCCGGCTCTTTTGAACCAGATTTAAGGTTTGCCGCTTTCTTGATGTAGTAAGACATAGGCGCCTTCTTCATCGTGAAAGTGAATGATTTGTCTGCGAAAATGGTGATTATGACCGGAATTGGTGCGCCTTTTTCCATTTCTTGGGTTTTAGCGTTAAACGCTTTACAAAATTCCATAATGTTCAAACCGCGTTGACCCAATGCTGGACCAATTGGCGGTGATGGAGAAGCATTACCTGCTGGAACCTGTAACTTCAGGTATCCGTCAATCTTCTTGGCCATTTTTCTCTGCCTTTATATTACCTCAAAAGAGGTGTTTCACTTTTGCCAAGCACAATAAATGAACTTGGCGGTTGCAGTCACGCGGTGCAAATTAGAAAATCGGCCAGATCGCCCAATTCTTCCGCATGATTTAATGGTTACAGTTTTTCAACTTGACCATATTCTAGATCAACAGGGGTAGCCCTGCCGAAAATTGATACTTCCACCTTAAGGCGCGCACGCTCTTCATCAACTTCTTGAACGATACCGTTAAACGAAGCAAAAGGACCGTCTGAAACGCGCACTTGCTCGCCAACATCGTAAGAAACAGATGGTTTTGGACGATCAACACCCTCTTGAACCTGATTTAGAATGCGATCAGCTTCGCGCTGTGTAATTGGCATAGGCTTATTATCTGAACCTAAGAAGCCACTTACCTTTGGTGTGTTCTTGATCAAATGATACGCTTCATCAGTCATATCCATTTTCACAAGTACGTAACCTGGGAAAAACTTGCGTTCTGCGTCTACTTTTCTGCCGCGACGCACTTCAACAACTTTCTCAGTTGGAACGATCACAGATTCAAACAGATGCTCTAAGCCTTTTTGCCTAGCTTTTTCTTCAATCGCTTCTGCAACCTTTTTCTCAAAGTTTGAATAAGCGTGAATGATGTACCAGCGATGCGCCATTTGACTTTATTATTCCCTCGTAAATGAAAACCGCGATTTTAAATCTACTTTAAAACCGAGAGCCCATCATAATTATTAAATTTTCATGCTCAAAAGAGCACTTACAACCCAGCTCAAAATACCATCTACAGATAAGAAAAAGATAGCCGCCAAAACGATCATAATAAACACCATAATAGTGGTTGTTACGGTCTCTTTGCGCGTTGGCCATGTAACCTTTGCAATTTCAGCACGCACTTGCTGAAGGAAGGTAAATGGATTGGTTTTTGAAGCCATTTTCAACTTTTTCCAGTCTTTAATGCGCTAAATTTGACAAAGCGCCGATTAAAATTGAACCCGAGTCTGCACTGAACCAAACATAGAGGAGAACAAAAAATTGTTTTATTCCATGTATTTAAGCGCCCAAAGCTATTATTTAGCTCAGCGCGCTCCTTAAGTTCAGAATTGCTTAGATAATCCTATAAAAAACAAAGCGCAAGGGGGTAATTAAAGAATCTTATCAATGGCTTAGAATCACAGCTTTCACAATGTCTATTTGAGAATTATTAGAGCCCTCACCCGCAAGATGCCAGCATTTTCGTTTTGGCACTTAAAAATACAAAATTGAGCTCTTTATACTGGCTAAAAACTTGCAAGTTTTTGACGACATCCCCAGCAAGATAAAGAAGCAAGCTAGATTTTTTGTAGGGGGTATTATAAGCACTTATTATTAACTGCATGACAGTATTTTGCATGAAACCCATTTTAATAGAGAAAGCCAAGATATGACGCCCAACATTAAGCCACTTGTTGCAGGAAATTGGAAAATGAACGGAGACGTTCAGGCTTTGGGTGAACTTGATAAAATGCTGACTGGTTTTAAAGCGGAACTTCGAGATAAAGCCGATTTGATGATTTGCCCTCCTGCTACGCTGCTTGGCTCATGCGTTGGCAAAACGACAAACACGCCCTTCTTGATTGGTGCGCAAGACTGCCATGCCAATGCAAAAGGTGCGCATACGGGTGATATTAGCGCTCATATGATAAAAGATATTGGGGCAAGTTGTGTTATTGTTGGCCATTCTGAGCGCAGAACCGACCATGGCGAACAAAACGCAGATGTATTGGCAAAGGCACAAGCTGGCATAGAGGCTGACTTAATGAGCATTGTTTGCATTGGTGAGAGCGAAGCAGAGCGCAAATCTGGCGAAACCCTAAATGTGCTAAAAACACAAATGGAAGGCTCTTTGCCTGAGACGTTCTCAAGTCTTATTGTTATTGCTTATGAACCTGTATGGGCAATTGGCACTGGCCTGACCCCAAATGCAAGCGATGTTGAAGAGGCACATGTCTTTATGCGCCAAGAGCTGGTAAAGCGTTATGGCGATGCTGGTAATAGCATTCGTCTTTTATATGGCGGCTCTGTTAAACCCGCGAATGCAAAAGAATTGATGTCTATTGAAAATGTCGATGGCGCGCTGGTTGGCGGAGCTAGCCTAAAAGCAGAAGACTTTTTGGGCATTTGCAAAGCCTATCTATAGTTTCGAGTAAATACTTACAAACACGCGATATTTAGTTTTTGTTAACCCTTCTTAATAAAGGTTTAGCAACCTAAAGCCGTTAAATTTTGCCTCAAAGTTAAAAGAAACATTTAACCATTTGAGGGCAGCAAATGTTTGCAAAAAAATCTCACTCTAAAAAAGCGACGTTCTGCAAAGCTATTAGTGCTGGCGTATTGAGCAGTTTATTTTGCTTTAGCAGCGCACATGCACAAGAAGGCCCTGCCCCTTATAATTGGTCTGGTCTTTATATTGGCGCTTTGTTTAGTGGTGAGAGCGCTGATTTGAGTGGTAGATTTTATAAACCAAGCACTGGCTTCACTGCTCCTACGGGGTTGAGTGATGTAACGAATGCATCATTGGGCGGTGTGGTTGGCTATAATATGCAAAAAGGCCCTTTTGTTTTGGGTTTTGAGGCACGTTGGTCTGGCAGTGACATTAGCGGCGATGAAAGCTTTGACAGTGGCGCTTATAAGCAAGAGCGCAAAATATATGACACAATTTTGCTAGGACCGCGCCTTGGTGTTGCTTTTGATCGTCTTCATTTTTATGGCACTGGTGGTTTTGCGACTGCTGGTAGCCGTGTAGCGACCGCAGAGATTTCTATTATAGATGGCTCGAGTAATGAAGTGCAGAGCAATAATGATAGAATTTTTGGTAATTATGTTGGCGCTGGTGTTGAGTGGGCTGTGACCCAAAAGCTAATTCTTGGCTTGCAATATGACCGTGTCAATTTGAATGGTGAAAAAGCGACATGGCATGATGATGCTAATAATTTAATTAGCACAGATGGCATGAACCCAACATTGGATACCATTGCTGCAAAGTTGCTGCTTAAGTTCTAAGCACGAACTTCATGCTAAACTTCTAAAAGCTTATTGAAGAGCTCTGGCCTGCGCTTCAACTTGGAAGCCGTTATTTTGCCATTTGCATTATCGCAACAAACTGCACATTCCCAAAAAGTTTCTCACATTGTTTAGCCACAAAGATCATTTTTCTACAATATAAGCTTGCTTTAGTTTTCTATTTGTATCGCACAAAGCGTTGGCCTTATAGACTGCTGTTCGTACTTTTATAAGAAGTCACATAAAGGATAATATCGATGACATTACGCATAAATGACCAAGCCCCAAATTTTACAGCGCAAACGACTGCCGGTGAAATCACACTACATGATTATATTGGTGATGGCTGGGTAGTATTATTCTCTCACCCAAAAGATTTCACGCCTGTATGCACCACCGAACTTGGTTACATGGCGGGTCTTTTGCCAGAATTTGAAAAAAGAAACACTAAGGTGCTTGGTATTTCAGTTGATCCAATTGAAAGCCACCACAGCTGGAAAAATGACATTAAAGATGTAACTGGCCATGATGTCGCTTATCCTTTGATTGCGGATCCTGAATTAAAGGTTGCGAAGCTTTATGATATGTTGCCTGCAACCGTTGGCGACACGTCTGAAGGGCGTACGCCTGCAGACAATGCAACTGTTCGTTCTGTATTTGTAATTGGCCCAGATAAGAACATCAAATTGTCTTTGACCTACCCTATGACAACAGGGCGTAACTTTGATGAAATTTTGCGTGTGATTGATTCAATGCAACTCACCGCAAAACATAAAGTTGCAACACCTGCACAGTGGAATAATGGCGACGATGTTATTATTACGGGCGCAGTTAGCGATGAAGAAGCAAAAGAAAAGTTTGGTGAATATACTCAGCCAAAACCTTATTTACGCTTTACCAAGCAACCTAGCTAAAAACGCCTTTTAAGCTATACGAATATATTCAAAGGCTCCAACTTTATTGCTTCGCAATTTGTTTGGGGCCTTTTTATTTTGGGCTCTTGTTAGCTTTAGCCAAGATTGTTTGTCGTGCTACCAGTATTCATAGGTAGATTGTTTTTTTGATACTTACCCGAGCGGCCATATTGGTCTTCTATGCGCTCAATATCATCTTCTTCAAGATACTGGCCAATTTGCACTTCAATTATTTCGCCCTCGATTAAGCCCTCATTGGCAATACGGTGCACTGTATTCTTTGGCACATAAACCGAAGCATTTGGTTTGATCATAATTGTTTCTTCATCAATGGTTACATTCAAAGCGCCCTTCACCACGGTCCAATGCTCTGATCTATGTTTATGCCTTTGAAGCGATAAAACCCCACCTGGCTTTATTACGATGCGTTTCACTTTGTAATTTGGTGTATTGATAAGAACCTCATAATTGCCCCAAGCGGTAAAAACTTTTGGGGTGTTTTGAGCGATATCAAAGCCCTTAGCTTTAAGTGTTTTCACCACTGCATCTAATTTGTGCAAATGGTTTTTGTCTGCAACTAGCACCGCATCATCAGTTGAAACGATAAGTGTATCTTTGACACCTATTGATACAATAGACTTTGCGCTTGAGTGCAG
>JBGCEA010000248.1:0-3607 GCA_045105915.1 Nitratireductor sp. | reverse complement strand
GGTCACAAGCGCAGGGCGCCCTTGTTCTTTTAACTCTGCAAATCTTGCTTCAATGCGTGATGGTTTCATAATCTTTAAACTCTATTATCTTTGCAAATCAAAGCCGAGCGCTTTGCCAACTGTAAATACGTCTTTATCACCGAGCCCACATAGGTTCATGATAATGACCTGATCTTTTTTCATTTTAGGGGCGCGTTTAACAACCTCTGCCAAAGCATGGCTTGGTTCTAGCGCAGGAATGATGCCCTCTAAACGGCACAACAGCTGAAATGCTTCTAACGCTTCATCGTCTTTGATTGGCACATAGTCTACGCGGCCTGTATCTTTAAGCCATGAATGCTCTGGGCCAATGCCAGGATAATCTAGGCCTGCAGAAATTGAGTGGCCTTCCATTATTTGTCCGTCTTTGTCTTGCAACAAGAAGGTTCTGTTGCCATGCAAAACACCAGGGCTACCAGCGGTTAATGATGCACAGTGTTGATCGCCTTTTAGACCATGGCCACCAGCTTCTACGCCAACAATTTCTATGTCTTTATCATCAAGGAAAGGATGGAAAAGACCAATGGCGTTTGAACCACCGCCAACTGCCGCAATAAGCATGTCTGGCAATTTGCCTTCTGCTTTCATTATTTGTTCGCGTGTTTCGTTACCAATGATAGATTGAAAATCACGAACTAGTTCTGGATATGGGTGCGGGCCTGCGGCTGTGCCTATTAGATAATATGTATCATGCACATTTGTTACCCAGTCGCGTAGTGCTTCATTCATGGCGTCTTTAAGGGTACCAGCGCCAGCCGTTACTGGCTCAATGTCTGCACCTAAAAGCTTCATACGAAATACATTTGGTGATTGGCGTTCAACGTCTGTCGCGCCCATGTATACTTTACAAGGAAAACCAAAACGCGCTGCAACGGTGGCAGATGCAACACCGTGTTGCCCTGCGCCAGTTTCAGCAATAATTCTTGTTTTGCCCATGCGCTTTGCAAGCAAAATTTGGCCTAGGCAGTTGTTGATTTTGTGAGAGCCTGTGTGGTTTAGCTCATCGCGTTTGAAATATACTTTTGCGCCGCCAAGGTGCTCTGTTAATCGCTCAGCAAAATAAAGCGGCGATGGACGACCCGTATAGTGTTTGTGCAGATAATCTAACTCGTCTTGGAAAGCAGGATCTTTCTTGGCCGTTTTATATGCATCATCTAGTTCTAGAATGAGCGGCATTAAAGTTTCGGCAACATAGCGCCCGCCAAAAATACCAAAATGACCTTTTTCGTCTGGTCCATTTTTAAAAGAATTCAAAGTTTGTTTATTCAACTTATATTTCCTTATATCCGCAAGATATCCATTGAAGGGCTGCTATTTGCAATTGCAGGTTTTAGCCAGCTTTTGTTTCTCGAATTGTCTTAATCAAACGTGTGATTTTTGCAATGTCTTTAACACCCGGAGCGCTTTCGACGCCCGATGAGATATCAACTGCTTTAGCACCCGAAATTTCCAGTGCTTCTATTACATTATTTTCGTCTATTCCACCAGAGAGCATGTAGGGCACTGGTGATTTAAATTCTTTGAGTAAATTCCAATCAAATGATACGCCATTGCCGCCGGGTAGGTTCGATCCCTTTGGGGCTTTTGCGTCAAAGAGCAACTTGTCTGCACACTCAAAATAGGCCTCGGTTTTTTGCAAATCTTCAAGGCCTGTAATTGCGAATGCTTTGATAATGGGTATGTTGTATTTGTCTTTTATGTTTTGGCAGTCTTTAGGTGTTTCGCTGCCATGAAGTTGAATGAAGTCTGGCTTAAGTGCGCCCACAATTTCATCTAAAAATGCTTCGCTCGCATTTACGCTGACGCTCACCTTTTTTATTTTATTGCCTGCATAATTAGAGAGCTCGCTGGCTAGTTCTAGCGAAATGTTTCTTGGACTTTTTTCAAAGAAAATAAAGCCAATATAATTTGCGCCGCCATCAATCACGCTTTGGATTGATTGCGTTGTAGAAAGGCCGCAAATTTTTATCTCTGAATTATTCATCACTTTAACATTCTGTATGGATTGTTAGATGTGAAGTCGCATGAATTTGATGAAGAGTCTAGCAATCGATTGTCGCGGTTAGATTTAACTCAAATCTACAGCATGTAACCTTGCGCCATTTGTGCGCAGCCATGCCTTTTGTAATTCCATATCTGGGCACACATCGCGCACATGATCCCAGAATTTATCTGAGTGGTTCATTTCTCGCAAATGCGCCACTTCATGCGCGGCTAAATAGTTTAGCACCTCTTGTGGCGCCATGATAATGCGCCAAGAAAACGAAAGCGTTCTAGTAGAGGAGCAAGAACCCCATCTACTTGTTGTGTCTGTAATGCGTATAGATTTTGGGCGCACAGACAATTCGCGTGCGTAATGGTTTACCGCAACGTTGAGGCGTTCTCTTGCTTGCTTTTTTAAAAACGTTTCTAGTTTGCGCGCTATGTGGCTTGGTTCGCCCGGCACTAAAAGGCTTGTTTCACCTGCAATTTCTTTTGCCTCTACAACACCTCGCAATCTATCTAAATGCACAATCTTATGATCCACACCAAGATAAGGAATAGTAGCGCCTTCGCCAATTTGCACTGTTTTTGGCAGTCTTGAAAGTTTTGCTGCAACCCAGTTTTTATTGCGGTCTAAAAATTCGTCTAGCTGTTTGCCATCTATATGAGGCGGCATAGTAACTTTTAGCGATTTACCGCCTGGTACAATGCGAAGCGTTAAACGTGTAGATCTTGGATTTTCGGTGACCTTTACAGGAATTTGCTCATCATCAACGACGAGCGTGCGCATCCATGTGTTCATGGCGCGAGGCTTTTGTTTTGTAAAACTATTGAAGAGTTTTAAACCCATAAACAACCTTATGATTTATATCAGGTCTGCGATTCGATAAATTATGTCTATAAATTACTTTATTTAAGTGGTGCTTGTAAAACGATAAAGAGCCCTAAATTAAGGGCTCTTTGGTAATTCAAATTTTTGACAGCTTATTTAATTTTAGGCACTGTCTTATTGTTCTTTGGTTTTTCAACCTTGGTAGATGTATCTTTTTTTGACTGCATGAAAGAGTTGAACTCTTCTTTGTCACGCGCTTTTCTAAGCTCTCTTAGATGCTCGTCAAACTCTCTACGAGTTTCATCTAATTCGCGGCGCTTTTCTTCAAGGCGTGCAATTTCGCCATCGCGCCATTCATCAAAGGCTGCATTGCCTGTGCGAGCAGTTGATTGATAAACACCCGAATTTCTACCAAAGGTATTAAGGCCATCTACTACATTGTCGGTTGCCCGCGATACTTCTGATTTAAAACTGTCTAGTCTGTCGCCCCATAATATATAGGCTAGCACTGCCATGCCGAGTGGCCAAAAAACCATGAAGCCAATTATCATCATCGCAATGGTGGCAGGTGTCCATGCAGGCTTAATGAGTGCCTCAGCAAAACCTTGTCCTTTTGCGCGTTCACTTTGGTTTTTTTCATAAGTCGTGTTCAATGTATCGCCCTTTCTTAAGACATGAAGTATCGTTTTCGATAACCATTATTTTTGGTTACGAATTAAAATTTGAAATTTTGAATATGCTTAAGATGTGGGA
>JBGCEA010000247.1:0-4162 GCA_045105915.1 Nitratireductor sp. | reverse complement strand
TGTTTTCCAGCGCAATGCTGCTTATTCCGGGTTTGGATGCCATTGCCAAATATCTTTCACAAGACATGTCGCCTCTTTATGTAAGCTGGGCGCGGTATTTTGCTGCGGCAATTATGATTATCCCTTTCGGATTATGGAAGTTTGGCCGGGAGATTTTCCCCAAACGTAATCTAAAGTCGCATTTTATGCGCACTTTTTTCATCGTCACTGCGATGTTGTTCTTTTTCGTATCACTATCAACAACCCCCTTGGCGACTGCATCTGCTGTCACCATGATTGCGCCAATCATTGCAACTATTGCTGCGGTCTATCTGTTGGGCGAGGTTTTTACTTGGCCAAAATTATTAGCACTGGTCTTGGGCTTTATCGGTGCGATGATCATCATAAACCCCACGATTGAAATTCAGATTGGTACTGTGTTTGCTGCCTTAACTGGCCTGTTTTATGGTATGTATATTGTCACGACACGCATGACTGCCAAGCAAAGTGATCCGCTAAAAACCTTAACATTTCAATGTGTTGTTGGGGCGTTGTTTTTAACGCCGTTGGCGCTTTATGCATGGGATACCCCCACACAAACTGAATTTATCTTCATCCTTGCAATGGGCGTTGTGTCCTTGACTGCGCACGGATTAACGCTCCTTGCATTTCAATATGCGCAGACGTCTACCTTATCGCCCTTTGTGTATCTTGAAGTCGTTAGTGCCGTGTTCTTGGGCTATGTCGTTTTCTCAGATGTCCCAACAATTGGGTTCTGGATAGGCGCCACGTTCATCATTTTAGGCGGCTTAAGCGCGACTATGGGGCGGGCAAAATCTAAACCCTTGCGTTAAATTCGCTATGTCAAATGTTGTTTCATAATTTTCAAAAATGCTTGCACTTTTGGTGATCTATGAAGATCAACATGGGTGAGGGCCCAGCTTCTAGTCATCCATTCTGCCTGTGGCGACATAATCTCAACCAGGTTTTTATTACTGTCAGCTTCTGAGGTTGTTAGAAAGCCTATTCCATTTCCCAAATGAACTGCCAGGTTGTTGATGGACATGTGATCGGAAGTAAATGTAATCGCTTTACGCGGTACATTATCAATGAGCCATTTAAGTGCAGGTGCACGTGGATTCTCAATCTTTGTACCGATGAAATGATGGTCAGAAAACTCATCTATGTTGTCCGGTTTGCCGTAAATATCGACGTATTCTTTCGATGCATATAGTCCCACCGGAATTTCAACAAACGGCATGACCACATTATCTGGGTCTTGTGGCTTTGGTCCGGCGCGAAAGGCAATATGTGCCTCGCCATATTCTAGTTTTACCAAAGCGTTACTTGCATGAAAATGCGTTGTGAGCTGCGGGTGCTTGCTGCGAAAATCCGCCAGTATGGGTAAAATCGAAGGTGCAAGTGCACCAATTGATGTTACAATAAACTCACCTGTAAGCTCATCCGAAGTTCGATTTGCAATACGTTTTAATTGGGCAAATTGCTCGTCTGTTGCATCGGCAATACGTAACAACTCACGACCAAGCTCTGTTGGCGTAAACCCTCTGGCGTGTCTTTGAAAAAGCTTACCGCCTAGCTGAGCTTCCAGTGCATCGATATGACGGTTAATTGTTGCGCGATGAACGCCAAGCTCATTTGCTGCCGCGCTTATTGTGCCACATCTAGCCACGCATGCAGCCGTTTTAATCTCGTTCCAACTGTCCATAATTATTACCTAAAGTTATGTCGCAAATATGCGCATATAATGCGCATTTTGGTATCTATGATATATAAATATTATATGAGATACAAGCGCCAACAAAGAAGATTAGTTGAAGGAAATTCATTATGAAAGTACTCGCATTCGCTGCCACAAACAGCAAAAATTCGATTAACAAACAATTGGTTACCCATGCAGCTGAGGTTTTAAAATCAGACTTTGATACAGATGCTGATATCGAAATTTTAGACCTAAATGATTATGAGATGCCGATCTATTCTCTTGATCGTGAAAATACAGATGGTGTGCATCCATTAGCGCAAAAATTCTATGATAAAATCACTCAAGCTGATGCGCTTATCATTTCATTTGCAGAATATAACGGTAATTTCACAAGCGCTTATAAGAATGTTTTCGATTGGGCGTCTCGCATTAAAATGGCTGTATTTCAGGATAAACCTACATTACATATGTCGGCCTCAATCGGGCCAAATGGCGGCGCCAACGTGCTTTCAATTGCAGATAATTCAGCTCAGTTCTTCAAAGCAGATTTAAAGGCAAGTTTCTCAGTTGGACCGTTCTCAGAAAAGTTCGATAGCGAAGCTGGTGTTTTAAAAGATGTTGAGCTTACAGCGAAGCTGCGTAGTGGGTTGGAAGCATTAGTCGATGCGCATTACAAAGACGTTAAAATCGCTAGCTAGAAATTAGAGATCGGCAGGCTGATGTGATCCGCAAAAAACATGATCTGCACTCCCTAGCAACTTTATGAATTACGAAACAAGCGCGCCACAATTCGGCGCGCTATTGGTGCAAAAACCAGAACTGCTGGGAAGGCAACAGCCCAAGCCCAAACCCACGCATTTAACCAATATCCGCCAAACCCATCGACCAGACCCGTCGTGCGCAAAAGCGTCACGCCGGAAACGATCGCCGACATAAATCCAGACAATATCAGGCCAAATAGAACAGGTTGTAGTTTAGGGTGCAGTTTCATGGGCTTGCTTTCTGAATTATCGGATTATTGATTATTCTAGCGATTGCGTTGAGCGATAGCCATCCCAGCCACCTGTGATTTTTCGCTAAAAATCTGACAATTGATGCGTCAAGGGATCACGATTATTTTCGAATGATTTAAACGAATCCACATCGAAAATACCAATATGAAACGATGGTTCCCATATTTATTGTTGAAATTAGTACCCGTTCGAACACAATTTAAATTCGATTCTTTAGTCGCCAAAAATCACAATCTGTCACAACCTATGCAGGAAGTTACCAAGTTATTTGATTAGATTTGGGGATAATAGCGGGATTACGCGTTAGATATGTCCGATTTCTCTGGACGTCAGGCATAATATTCATTGAAGTTGAGGATGTGGTTGACTGATTCGACCACAAACGGCGAAAGCCAGAGTGTTTGAGACTCTGGCTCTCTAAATTCAACCAAGGCTGACTCTGTTATAACATACATATCTAACGACATAATTACCTATCTTGTCAACCTGATATACGCAGATTTAGTCTTTCGTATAAAGATTTCTTTATATGAAGATGGATTAATTCCAGAAAGCATTAAATATGACAAGCTCAGGTTTTATAGTTCGAAGTAAACGGATTCGCGTAGATGAAAATGAATTAGTCTGCTTAAATGATATTCACCGTTCAGCTGGATTTACTAAAAATTCGTTACCCGACGAGTGGTTTGGTTCGAAAACGGTGATGCGTGAAATATCAGCTTTAATTAAAACAATTACTGGTAAAACCAATAATTGGACAAAAGAAGATATCAGACAAGCATATCATGTTAAGCGTGATAAAGGTCAAGAAATTTGGGCGCATGAAAACCTTGCGCTCGCTTATGCAGCATTTTTGTCGGCTGATTTGGCTGTCGAGATACGTAATATATTTTTGCGTTACAAGCGTGGCGACATGGATCTCGCGGATGATGTTCGTAGAAACAATCGAAAACGGGAAGATAAACTGCGCGAACAGCACCGCACGGTTGGTAAAGAAGTCAGAAAAGACTATACATCTACTTTAAAAGAACACGGCGTTTCCAAAGGGCGAGATTTCGGTAATTGTACAAATGCAGTCTATAAGCCTGTTCTTGGTGACACTGCAAAACAATTACGCATCAAAAAAGGCTTATCTGGGAAGTCAAATTTACGAGATTTCTTAAATTCGCGGGAATTGGCCTATACTATGGCCGCCGAAGCTTTGGCTACAGAGAGAATTGAGCAGGCAAATTCCAACGGTTTTTCTGAATGTTACAAGGAGACCAAAGTGGCATCAGGTGCTATTGGCGGAGCCATAGATGCAGACCGTAAAAACAGAGAACCTAAACTAATTTGATTTTTTAGTAATAAGACAGCAGCAGCTTTGTGCTGCTGTCACTTCATTTGCCTTTAAATACACCTTCGTCGACCATTTGTTCAAACATATCGGTGATCGCGGTTTCAGCAT
>JBGCEA010000246.1:0-4909 GCA_045105915.1 Nitratireductor sp. | reverse complement strand
TGAAGGCTTTGTAAAAAATATTTGTCTTTAACTATCTTAACCTTTGTTATCCAACCTCAATAACCAAGTTCAATCTGCGCTTTTTAATATGAGTAGAGGACTGGCTCGCGAATGTCCGCTAACGTATTATTAGGATTTGGTTATGAATTCGAAGTGGAAGTCCGCTTCCCCCCAAAAACAGACTTTAAAACACCATTAAATACCTGTCGATTAGTCCGCAAACCTGGCGTTTGTTGTCCTAGTAAAACTAATGTTGTTTGCGACAAAATCTGGGCCAAAAAAATTCCTTAGGCAATATCTCTAATTTGCTCCATAGGCGATGACGTCAAACAATAATCAGAAATTGGTTATACTAATCCAAAATACGGTTTAGGTAGTTACCTTGCAGTAATCCACAAAAGCATCCCCACAGTTCCCAAACCTTCGGTTACTATGTGGTTACTATAACTAAAATACAATTTTTTGGTAAATGATAAAGTTATCAAGTTATTGATTTAATTATATAAAATGGTGCTGCAAGAGGGAATTGAACCCTCGACCTCTTCATTACCAATGAAGTGCTCTACCACTGAGCTACTGCAGCTTATAATTTGTTAGATATCGTCTAAACAGACAAACAAATAAAATCAAATCGAGTGGTTTTTGGCATAAGCAAATTGGTGTTGCAAGTAGCAATACGCAATTGAATTTTATATATTTAGATAAAGTGCACATAATTGCTTTTGACTTAGTATTGATAAAAACAATTGGATAGGGCATGACAGCCCGTGATATTTGTTATTCTTAAAATTAAGAGATGAATTCGAGTATGTCCCAAAAAAATGTAAAAGATGAAGAAGCTTTAGAACGCCGCAAAAAAGCGTTGCGAGATAATTTGAGAAAACGCAAAGCCGTTGTGAAAAGCATTGATAAAGATGAGACAAGCGATGTTCTCACACGAAAAACACAAATTGAATCTAAAGTTCGCCCAAATTAAGCTTAAATCTGCGTAGATGAGTGATTATTGGCCTAAAACACGTATTTTTAGATCAAATATCATTTAGGTAAAACTTTATTAATTAACCCTGAGTTAACCCTGTTGTTGAAGGCAGCACAGCTTTGCTTTAAGGCACATCTAAATAATTTAGATCGTTTTATAGCGCTTTAATGGCTGCCAAACGATAAAGAGAAAACGAGCATTTGGCTCGATAAGGAACTAAAAATGGACAGTATTGTCGTAACTGGCGGAAATAAGCTAAATGGCGTTATTCCAATTTCTGGCGCTAAAAATGCATCGCTGCCTTTAATGATAGCTTCGCTTTTAACAAGCGAGCCACTTATTTTGCGCAATGTTCCTCATCTTGCAGATGTTGAATCGCTTATTCGCATTCTAACCAATCACGGTGTTGATTATAAAGTAGAAGGCAAACGCAAAAACCATAATGGACAGCAAGGCAGAAACATTTCATTTTGCGCTGAAGAAATTGCAGACACAACCGCGCCCTATGAATTGGTTTCAAAAATGCGTGCAAGCTTTTGGGTTATTGGCCCGCTTTTAGCGCGCATGCACGAAGCGAAGGTTTCACTGCCTGGTGGCTGTGCCATTGGCACGCGTCCAGTTGATATGTTTATTGATAGCTTAACCGCTCTTGGAGCAAAAATTGAAATTGATGCAGGCTATGCAATTGCACAAGCACCTGGCGGGCTTAAAGGCACAGACTTCACTTTTGAAAAAACATCTGTTGGTGCAACGCATGTTGCGCTAATGGCTGCGACACTTGCAAAAGGCACAACAATACTTCGCAATTGCGCAAGAGAACCAGAAGTAGGTGACTTGGCCAATTGTCTAAATGCAATGGGCGCAAAAGTTTCTGGCATTGGTACAGATACACTAACCATTGAAGGCGTTGAAGCCTTGCATGGTGCAACGCACACAGTTTTACCAGACCGCATTGAAACAGGCACTTACGCAATGGCAGTTGCTATGACAGGCGGCGATGTGTTGCTTAAGGGTGCACGCCCCGACGATCTTCGCCAGGCACTTGATGTTTTGGTAGAAGCTGGCGTTGGTGTTGAAGAACTAAATGATGGCATAAGAGTTACCAGAAATGGTGCTGGCCTAAAACCTGTAAATGTAGACACCGAACCATTTCCAGGTTTCCCAACAGATTTACAAGCGCAATTCATGGCACTCATGACCATGGCAGAAGGTGAAAGTGTTATTAATGAAAACATTTTCGAAAACCGTTTCATGCATGTGCAAGAGCTTGCACGCTTGGGCGCAAAAATCTCATTAGATGGCAGAAAAGCAGTTGTCTCTGGCCCTAGCGAATTAACAGGCGCGCCAGTAATGGCAACAGATTTAAGAGCCTCAGTTTCTCTTGTGATTGCTGGCCTTGTTGCTAAAGGTGACACAACAGTAAACCGCGTTTATCACTTAGACCGTGGCTTTGAGTTTTTAGAAGAAAAACTTTCGGCATGTGGCGCAAAAATTGAACGTGTTTCTAGTTAATTTGCGCCTAGCACTTGTAGTTGGCATGTGGGCTTACTAATTTTGTGTAGTAGCAACACACATTACAGGCGTGGAATTACTGAATGACGAATACAAACACACATCACCTAAAACTCATGGCATTGGATGGTGAGGATTTAAATATCCTCTCAGCCCATTGCCAAGACAGCGTGCTTAAAGCTGGCGATATGAAGTTTTTTAGCGAAGAAAATCGTTTCCAAATAGAAATGAACCGCTTTGTGTGGGAAAAACAAGCTAAAAAGAGCTTTTTCAAAAAATCGATACCAGAGCGCCGCCGTTCTGTTTTGCATTTTGAGCAAGTACAATCGGTTTCTAGCGCTGGTATTAATTTAAACGCAAAAGAAAACGTTTTATCTTTGCTGGCGATCAAGTTTGAAGAGACAAATTCGCCCGGTGGCACAGTAGAACTTGTATTTTCTGGTGAGACGAATAAAACAGCCCCAATTGCTGTTCGTTTGCAAGTTGAGTGCATAGAGGCCCAATTGGCCGACATGCCGGGTGCATGGGCAGCGTCGTCTACACCCAAACATGCTTAAAAAGTTAGGCATGCTACTTTTTTGAGAATAAAATGGCACAAACTTTAGTTTTTACTGAGCCTAATTTCACACAAGAATTTGACACCCTGCTTGGCGCAAAACGTGAAGCAAGTGTGGATGTAGATATCATTGTGCGCGATATCATTTCAGATGTTCAAAAACGCGGCGATGAAGCACTCTTAGAACTCACCAACAAATTTGACCGTATGGACATTGGCATCGATCAATTGCGTATTTCGCAAGAAGAAATTGATGCAGCGCTTAAGGCTGTGAGTGAAGTTGAAATGGAAGCGCTTATTTTGGCGCGTGATAGAATTAAGTCTCACCACGAACGCCAAATGCCAAAAGATGATCGCTATACAGATGCAAGCGGAGTTGAGCTTGGTTCGCGCTGGAGCGCAATCGAAGCCGTTGGCCTTTATGTACCTGGTGGCACCGCAAGCTATCCAAGTTCTGTACTCATGAATGCAGTGCCAGCAAAAGTGGCAGGCTGCAAACGCATTGTTATGGTTGTGCCAACACCAGATGGCATCTTAAATCCTTTGGTGTTAGCGGCTGCAAATTTAGCTGGCGTTGATGAAATTTATCGTGTTGGCGGCGCGCAAGCAGTAGCCGCACTAGCCTATGGCACAGATACAATTAAACCAGTCTACAAAATTGTGGGCCCGGGCAACGCATTTGTTGCAACCGCAAAGCGTCAGGTATTTGGCACTGTTGGCATTGATATGATTGCAGGGCCATCAGAAATCTTGGTCATTGCGGATGAAGAAAATGATCCAGATTGGATTGCAATTGATTTGCTGGCACAAGCCGAGCATGATGCGAGCGCGCAATCTGTATTAATCACAGATTCAGCAGATTTTGGCGAGGCAGTAGCAGTTGCAGTAACTAAGCAATTAGAACTTTTGCCGCGCAAAGAAATAGCTTCTAAATCGTGGGAGGATTTTGGCGCAATCATTGTTGTGCCTTCAATGTGCGAAGCTGTTGCACTCGCAAACCAAATGGCGGCAGAACACCTAGAAATTGCAACTAAAGATCCAGAAGCTGTGTTTGAAAACATAACCAATGCTGGCGCAGTATTTTTAGGGCGCTACACACCAGAAGCCATAGGTGACTATGTGGGCGGCTCTAACCACGTGCTACCAACTGCACGCTCAGCTAAGTTTTCTTCAGGTCTTTCAACACTAGATTTTGTTAAACGCACATCTATCTTAAAGTGTGGTCCAGACCAGCTAGCTGCTATTGGTCCAGCCGCCGTGACGCTAGCAAAGTCAGAAGGATTGCAAGCGCATGGTAAGTCTGTTTCAATAAGAATGAATAAATAAATGAATGCAAACCACGGCTTACAACAGGTTTAACAGTGTCCAATCAGCCAGAAAATAATCGACTAGTCGATATCATCCTCGATGGTGATTCTTTCTCGCGCTCGCGCCCAGATATTGAGCATGAACGCGCGGTGGCAATTTTTGACATTCTAGAAGAAAACTCTTTTGCGCTTAATGGACACACACAAGGTGGCCCCTACAAATTGGTTCTGTCTGTTGTTGAAAAACGACTAATCATGAATGTAGCACGCGAAGACGATGAGCCAGTTATAACACATGCACTTTCTCTCTCGCCTTATAAGAAGATCATCAAAGATTACTTCTTAATTTGTGAGAGCTATTACGATGCAATTAAAAGTCTATCTCCCGCTCAAATAGAAGCTATAGATATGGGCAGGCGCGGCATTCATAATGAAGGCTCGCAAATTTTGTTAGATAGATTAGCTGGCAAAATTGAAATAGATTTTGTGACCGCCAGAAGGCTCTTCACCCTCATTTGTATTTTGCATTGGAGAGGCTAAGTTTGGATAAGAAAA
>JBGCEA010000245.1:0-4763 GCA_045105915.1 Nitratireductor sp. | reverse complement strand
GCAAACTTTGCGAAGCTCTATTCGCGATATTCCTGACTATCCAAAAGAGGGTATTATGTTTCGTGATATCACCACTATGCTTGGTGATCCGCGTGCCTTTAGACGTTCGGTAGATGAATTAGTGCATCCCTATACTGGTTTGGGTATTAAACAAGTTGCTGGCATAGAAGCACGTGGTTTTATATTGGGCGGCGCTATGGCGCACCAACTCTCTTGTGGGTTTATTCCGGTTCGCAAAAAAGGAAAATTACCGCACGAGAAAGTAACCATTGCCTATAGTTTAGAATATGGCGTTGATGAAATGGAAGTGCATAAGGACGCCGTGCAAAAAGGCGATAAGGTGCTTTTGGTTGATGATTTAATCGCAACAGGCGGCACGGCAGAGGCGGCTGTTAAATTGCTGCAGCAAATTGGCGCTGACATTGTGGCTGCATGCTTTGTGGTCGATTTGCCTGTACTTGGTGGACGCAAAAAGATTGAAGACCTTGGCGTACCTGTTCGTACCTTAATAGAATATGATGGCCATTAATTTACGGTGCTTTAATTGCGGTGCTATAATTGAGCCGCTGACCACCACTTAGCAGGCCACGCGCCATTCTGCGCTAGGTAAACCAATCTATTTGTCACTGAGCATTTTGCTTAGTTTACTGGCTCTTTCTTGCGAGCCTTTAATACCAAAAACAAGAGATGCCCAATAGCTTTGCCATTCGCCTATTTTGGTTGTTGGATCATCGTCGCCTTCAATCATATGAACTGAGCTTAGTAAGAACTTGCCGCCGCCCTGTAATGATATTTTGGCTTTGCCATTTTCATCGGTGCGCAGCTTAAAGATTTCGACATCATTTTCTTCTAGCAGGCTTTCTCTAAAAACCTTTATCTGCTTGTTCGCCATTGGTTTGCCCTCATAAAATAGAGTTAGGGGCAGGGCGTCATTTTGGCTAAGTGAATATGGGTTTTTATCTACGACAAATTCATAGGTTAGGCCGGTTAATTGGTCGGCATTTTGTGTGTTTGAATTGGACTCTAAATCGCCAACTTGCACCAGTGCCTTTGCGCTTCTTGCGTATTCTTCGACAATTTCTTCTTTGCTTAAACCACGCTTTTCATGGCGCTCTACTATGCCATCTAAACCTTGTGCGCTTGCATAGGTTTCAAACTTTTCAAAAGATTTAAAGGTAATGCGATCAAACCTATTTTGAAAACTAGCTATGTGTAGTCCTTGGTCTTTAATTTTATAATTAAAGGCTGGTCTATTTCCGGTGCGCTGATTAGGAGTAATGGTGGTTGACTGGCTGGTGATTGAATAAATTTTTGTGCTGTCTTTGATATAAGAATAAGAGTAACCCTGAAAATCTTCGCCATTTTTTAAATCGGCTTTTAAATTTTCACCTGTTTTATATTCAAACTGTTCAGGCTCTATCCAATATTCATGCGCTATGGCTTGAATGGGTATATGAATAAGTGTGAGGGCTGAACTTATATATAGGATTTTTTTAAAAAAATTAGTGGTCAGCATGCTCAATACCTTGTAAAAAATAACTATCATAGACTAACTGAGGCCAAGAAGAATGCAAACTGAAAACTCTTTAATTCGATCACAATATAGAGCGCACTCTTTTACTATTATTGTAGCTTTATGCGCAGTGCTAATTGCATTTATGAATGTTGGCAAATCTCATGCGCATGAAATTCAGCCTTCGATTGCTGATTTGAAATTGATCTCAGAAAATCGTTATCAAATTGAAATTCAAACGAATGTTGAAGCATTGCTTGCGAAAATTGGCCCTGAGCATGATGATACTGAGCAATCTGATAATGCAAAAGCGTATAATGATTTGCGCGCAAGTGCGCCGCAAAAAGTCTTAGATGTATTTGAAGGTTTTAAAGGCGGATTGCTGAACGATGTAATGTTGTCTTTTGATGGTAAGCGCGCGGCGCTAAAATCTGTTCGTTTAGAAGTGCCAGAAATTGGCGATATAGCTTTGCCAAGAGACTCGCTATTGGTGTTTGAGGGCGATGTGCCAGCAGGCGCTAAAAACTTTGAGTGGCAATGGCCAGAGGCTTATGGTGCAAGTGTTATTCGTTTGAATGAACCTGGCATAGCCAAAGACGATGGCTATGCAGCCTATTTAAAAGAGGGCGCTAAGAGCGACTCGATTGCTCTTGTAAATGCAGCGCCACAAACGATGTGGCAAACAATTGTGAGTTATGTCGAAATTGGTTTTACGCATATTATTCCAAAAGGGTTAGACCACATCTTATTTGTGGTTGGTCTGTTTTTACTTAGCGTGAAGCTAAAGCCGCTATTGTGGCAGGTTACAGCCTTCACCATTGCGCACACTGTTACGCTAGCGCTTGGGATGTTGGGCTATATTACGCTGTCTCCTGCCATTGTAGAGCCAATTATTGCGGCCTCTATTGCCTATGTCGCGATAGAAAATATTCTAACTGATAAGCTCAATAAATGGCGTCCAATCATTGTGTTCTGCTTTGGCCTATTACATGGCCTTGGCTTTGCAGGTGTACTTGGTGAAATTGGTCTTTCGTCCACCAATTTTGTAACGGGTCTGATAGCATTTAATGTGGGTGTTGAGCTTGGTCAATTGGCTGTTCTAGCGCTTTGCTTCTTGTGTGTTGGCATCTGGTTTGGTCAAAAACCATGGTACAGAAAATTCATTTCAATCCCTGCATCATTGCTCATTGCAGCTGTTGCTCTATGGTGGGTGTATGAGCGAGTGTTCATTGTTTAAATTTAGCAGTGCTTATTTTAGCATTGAACACAAATTGAATTGGATTGATGGGTAATGGATGCGTTGAGTTTTATCTTAGATATTTTAGAACCTCTAGATATTCTAGCTCTATCCTTTTTTGTCGGCTTTTGGCTGCTCTACGAAATCATAATCGATCATTCTTCTTTGCGCCATAAAAGCCTTTCTGGCATGATGGCGCATAAAAGACGCGAGTGGATGCTTGTTTTTGCCGAGCGAGAACTGCGCATGTTTGATGAAGGGCTAAATTCTTCATTGCAACGTGGCACTGGCTTTTTTGCCTCTGTTTCAATTTTTGCCATTGGTGGTTGTTTTGCGCTTTTAAATGCAACAGATGTTGTGCTTGGTATTTTCAAAGACTTAAATGTTGTTGAGAGTAATTTGCGCGCTGCTTGGGAATTAAAGATCATGGGGCTTACCGTTATCTTTGTTTATTCGTTTTTCAAATTTGCTTGGGCTTATAGGCTGTTTAATTATTGCGCTATTTTAATGGGCTCTGTGCCAATGCCTGGTAAGGCTGAAAAAGAATATATCAAGAAGCAATCTCTGCTCATCGCAAAAATGAACATGACTGCTTCTAAACACTTTACGGCTGGTACAAGAGGTATCTTTTTTGCTTGCGCTTATATTGGCTGGTTGGTGGGGCCACTAACCATGATGTTTGCAACAGTCTTTGTGATGCTCGTGCTCATTAGGCGTCAGTTCTTCTCTAATGCACGCAAGGCTTTAGACGAGGCGCAGGCTTAATTGCTTTAAGCATCACTCATAAGCAATTAAGCGGTAAGCGCTAAGAGGGGTAGCGGGTAAGATGATGTGTTTAAACTCAACTTAATTGTTGAATTTAAACAGCATTACATCGCCATCTTGCACAATATATTCTTTGCCTTCATCACGCGCTTTACCAGCCTCTTTAGCAGCTACTTCGCCGCCAAGCGTTACGTAGTCATTAAAGGCAATTGTCTGCGCTCTAATGAAGCCTTTTTCAAAGTCAGTGTGAATAACGCCAGCAGCTTGCGGTGCTTTTGCGTCTTTATCCACTGTCCATGCTCTGGTCTCTTTTGGGCCAGCTGTGAAATAGGTGATGAGATCGAGAAGCAAATACCCAGCTTTGATCAAACGGTCTAAACCAGATTCGGTTAAGCCATTCATCTCTAAATAATCTGGTTGCTCTTCTTCTGGCATTTGAGAAATTTCTTCTTCAATAGCTGCAGAAATCACAACAGTGCCCGCATTTTGTTCTGCTGCCATTTTAGCAACAGCTTCGCTTAATGCGTTGCCATTAGCTGCATCGCTTTCAGACACGTTGCATACAAATAGAACTGGCTTTGATGTAAGCAAGTTTAGGCCTTTAAGAATTTTTAGCTCATCTTCATCGATGTCGGTTAGCAAATTACGACAAGGCTTGCCTTCTTCAAGCAATGCAATGCATTGCTCCATCATTGGCAAAACTTCTACGGCTTCTTTATCTTTCGAATTTGCCTTTTTGCGTGTGCCATCAACGCGTTTTTCTAAGCTTTCTAAATCTGCAATCATTAGCTCAGTGTCGATGGTTTGTGCATCGGCAACGGGGTCAATTGCGCCTTCTACGTGTGTTATGTCGTCGTCTTCAAAACAGCGCACAACATGTACGATGGCATCAACTTCTCTAATGTTGGCAAGAAATTGGTTGCCAAGGCCTTCGCCTTTTGAGGCGCCGCGCACAAGGCCGGCAATATCTACAAAAGAAATGCGCGTTGGAATGATTTCTTTTGAGCCTGCAATTTTTGCAATCTGATTAAGGCGCGTATCTGGTACAGCTACTTCGCCTGTATTTGGCTCAATCGTGCAAAATGGATAATTTGCAGCTTGCGCAGATGCGGTTTTTGTAAGCGCATTGAATAGGGTGGATTTACCTACATTTGGTAGTCCAACAATTCCACATTTAAAACCCATAATTTAATTCCGTTCTATTTGTCTTTATTCGTAAATAATTTTGAGAGCATGTCTGCCATTTTG
>JBGCEA010000244.1:0-2938 GCA_045105915.1 Nitratireductor sp. | reverse complement strand
AAAGTTGGGGAAAGAATTTGTGGCGAGGTAAGATATGCCGTAAAAAGGTGCAACACGTATTGGCTAAATGTGCTGGCTAATTCTAGCGCGCCTCTTCTTCGCTACTCGTTAAGAGATACGCCTTAAAGCCATAAACGCACTATTATACCAGCATTTACAATTACGCTGGTGCGCTTTGTCACTTCATCATAGACATTTAAGCCGCCCTCTATGCCCTTTGGTGTCACTTTGCCATAAGGCAGTGTTTTGGCTACTTCTTCTAAATCAATTTCATCTGGCTTTTGGGCAGCAAGGTTGAGTTCGATTTCCATTAAATTTGGATCAATGTCGAGTGTTTTAAAAAGCTGAATAGAAGAATGGTGAATTGCATCTTGTACAGCGCGTTTTGCGGCCTTTGTGTAGTCTTCGCCATAAAGGTCGTTGCCAGTGCCCATTTCTAGGATAATGCGCTTTAGCTGCTTTGTATTATCGCTCTTTATATTATCGCTCATGCGCCTGCTCCTACTTCTGGTTTGGGCGTGATTGGCGCTGTACTTGGAGGCGTGCAATCGTATGTCGCGCCCTCAGGCAAGTCGAGATACACAATTAAAGCGGCATTTGCCATTATGGTGGGTTGTAGAGTTGCGTTGTCTTTATTATCGCTAGCAGCACCCTCTTTTGGCGTGTCCATGCCGCCAAATTCAACTTCTACTGTTGCGCTACCGTATGGCAGCATGGCAGCTACTGCCGCCTTATCTACTTTGTCTGGTTGTTGCGCGCCTATGATAATGGTTACTTTCATCTCATCACGCGATACGCCAAATGCCTCATAAACAGAGAGCGAATTTTGGCGAAGCGCATTATGCACAGCGCGTGTTGCTGCTTTTGTATAGTCACCGCCTTGTATGTCGGTTCCCATGCCAAGTTCCATTACCATTCTTTTGAGTGACACTTGCGCGCTCCACTTTGATTCTTGTTAGATTTGATTGCAATCATTAGTCATCTAAAAGCTTTAGACAAGGCATGGAATAGAGCGAAATGAAGTTTGGAAGAATTTTAGGTATCTAAAAACCAAAAAGCCGAGAATTGCTTCTCGGCTTTTTATAATGGTGCGGGTGGAGGGACTTGAACCCCCACGCCTCTCAGCACTAGAACCTAAATCTAGCGTGTCTACCAATTTCACCACACCCGCTGATATGTGCCATATACCCATATTGTTTAAGTAGCTTTTTAAAAACTATGGGCTGGTAATGGCAGCGCTCTAAAGCGCCGTAATTCTGGGCGGTCTATAACAACAGATTCTCAAAGTGCAAAGAGTAAAATTGCTTTATTTCATTTTTTTTTCATTTTCTAAAATGAAACCACAAAATAATGCCCTTTTAGTGAATTTATTGCGTGTTTTGAGCGCCTTAAATAAAAGGTTTCTTCTTAACGCGTTCTTTTTCGAGGTGTGTTTTTGCCATAACCACCTTTAAAGCCACCGCTAGAACGTTTTTTGCCCTTTGGTGCACCTCTTGAGCCGCCCTTTGGATCACTTCTAGAGTTGCCTTGCTCGTTATTACCTTTTTTCTTAGCACCGCTATTATCTGAGTGATTGCCCTCATTATCAAAAGAGCCCTCTTTTTCAGCTTTATCTATCGCTTTCATCGCTTTTTCTAAAATCGATGGTGCTTTGCCTTTTTTAGCAGTCGTAGATTTTTGCCTTGGTGGGCGTCTGCCTGATCTTTGAGGCGCACCAGAACGCTCACCTGAGCGATCGCCACCTCTGCCGCCAGACTTGCTTCCAGCCATCTTTATGCCACGTGGCAATGGCGCTGGCATTGGTAAATCTGCAGGTACATCTAAAATCGGCACTTTTAGTTTAATGAGGCGCTCAATACGGCGCATCATATCTGCTTCTTCTGGTGCACAAATTGTTATCGCAATGCCTGAAGCGCCAGCTCTTGCTGTGCGTCCAATACGGTGCACATAAGCCTCTGGCACTTGTGGTAGATCGTAATTGATCACCAATTCAACGCCAGGCACATCAATGCCTCTTGCCGCAATGTCTGTTGCAATTAGAATGGGTGTTTCGCCAGTGCGAAATTCTTCAAGCGCTTTTACACGTTGGTTTTGTGATTTATTTCCGTGAATGGCCGCTGCAATAAGCTTTTCATGTTTCAAGCGCTTAACAACTTTGTCTGCACCGCGCTTTGTGCGGCAAAACATTATAACGCGTTTGTTTTCATGCGCCTTTAAGATGTGAATGACCGCAGAAATTTTGATGCCAGCATTTACATGCATGACACCTTGTTCAATTTTGTCTGCTGTTTTTGAAACTGCTGCAACGGCTACTTCAACTGGGTTTTTGAGATATTGAGTTGTGAGCTGTTTGATTTCTTTTGGCATGGTTGCAGAAAACAGCAAGGTTTGTTTGTTGTTTTTGCAGGCTTTTAAAATGCGTCTAATGGCTGGCATAAAGCCAATGTCTAGCATTTGGTCTGCTTCATCTAAAACAATGGCTTCAATGGTAGAATAATTGATTGCGCCTTGTTTTGCCAAATCTTCTAGACGCCCAGGCGTTGCCACCAATACATCTACGCCGCCATTTAACATTTTGATTTGCGGCTTAATAGAAACGCCGCCCATAACGCAGGTTGAGCGAATGGCGAGGTTTGTTGAGTATTGTTTGACGCTTTTATGAATTTGCGATGCGAGTTCGCGCGTGGGTGATAATATAAGCACCCTTGCCTCACCTTTAGTGCGTGTGCGGCTATCGCCCGCTAATTTGTGTAGCAAAGGCAATGAAAAAGCTGCTGTCTTACCCGTTCCTGTTTGAGCAAGACCTATTATGTCTCGCCCTTCTAGAATGGGAGGAATAGCTTGTAGCTGAATTGGAGATGGCGTTTCATAGCCCAAATCGTCTAGCGCTTGGGTGATTGGTTCTCTTAAACCGAGTTTTTTAAATGGCAAAATGCTA
>JBGCEA010000243.1:0-8893 GCA_045105915.1 Nitratireductor sp. | reverse complement strand
CTGTTCAAGTCACGTAGCTTTTTCCACATCAAAGCATCACCCAATTCAGATTTTGCAATGTTCCAAAGATTGTCACCTTTTTTAATGATGTAACCATCTTTCATCATCGCTTTAGGCGCGTCTTTCATCATTGGTTTTGGCGTATCAAACAAAGCACCTTTTAAGATGCGCTTTTGTAAAACAGGCTTGTATTTTGGGTTATCAGATAAATAGTCTGCAACCACTCTTTCAAGGCCTGGGCCGTAATCATATGCGTTTTTACCATTTGTCTTAAACAGCTTGTAGCCATCACCACCAGCGCGCATAAAGTCGTTTGAAACCACTTTGTAGCTGCCTGCAGGGTCTATGTCTGCCCAGCCGCCATTTGCGCGTACTTGCACTTGTTTAATGCGCCCCTTTAAAGGCTCAACGCTTTCATCCCATGCAAAACGTAGACCAGCCACTTGTGGGAAACGACCCTTAACTTCTGCAGTTTGAGATACGCCGCTTTCTAGTGAGCTTACAATGTCTGCGCCGCTAAGCTCAAACGTTGATAGCGCATTTTGAAATGGCAACACGGTCAATACTTCGCCCATAGTCACTTCACCAGCATCGATAGAAGCACGAAGGCCACCACCATTTTGGATAGCAATAGTAACGCCTTGGTCTTTTGTGCGAGACAGCATAGCGTCAGTTACCAAATTACCCATCTGACATTCCATCAAGCGGCATGAGTTGCGATCGCCATCAATATTGGCAAAGGTTGAACCAATGACTTCTGATTTTAATTGATCGATTGGCAGTGCCAAGCCATTTACGCGCGCTTGCATAACCGGATCTGGTTTTACATTTTTGCCTAGTAAATGTGGCTCACCAGCTGCAGCTTTTACAACGCCATTATCGTCAAATGTTACGCGTACTTCACCCAAATATTTTGAGTAAGCATAAGCCTGAACTATTGGCACATTCACGCCATCTGGATTTGCAGTCCAAACAGGGTAAGGGCCTTCTGCGCGAGAATTGGTGTTTGATAGCAATGTGTGCGAGTGACCACCAACAATAACATCAATGCCTTTAACATTTGCAGCAATCCGTTTGTCTTCAGCTAAGCCAACATGCGTTAGCGCAATAATTTTGTTCGCGCCTTCTGCTTCAATAATTGGAACAATCAAATTCAAATATTCAACAGTGTCCATCCAGCTAACATTGTCACCAGGAGATGAAGTTTCGCCAGTATCAGAAGCAAGCACTGAAACAATACCAATTTTCTCGCCGCCTTTTTCCACTATTATATAGCCAGGAATTTTGTTTTTAAGAAGTGGCTCTTTATCCACTAATGTGTTGCCAGAAATAACAGGGAAGCCCGCACTGTTGACAAAGTCGGCTAGTTTTTGAGGGCCATCATCAAATTCATGATTACCAACAGCCATCGCATCAGGATTAATGCTGTTTAAAAATTCAACAGCAGCTGAGCCTTTATATTTTGAATAAAATAAAGAACCTTGGAACTGATCGCCAGCATCTAGCACAATTACGTTGCCATTTCTCTTTTCCAAAATAGCGCGGCGCTTGTCAATTTGTGTCTTAACGCGCGCAATGCCGCCAAAACATTTGTCAGCTGCAACATCTTTTGAAGAACAAGTAGAGTTGTATTTATTGATTGCCTCAATACGGCTGTGTAGATCATTTATGTGTAAAATGTTCAGCGTGTAATCTGCTGAAGCACTTGCACTTAGCGCCAAATAGGATGCGCTTGCTAATACCAATAATTTGTTCATGAATTCTCTCCCGTGAGTTCATTAAAGCCAATTTCGTTCAATTATTGGTATTTATGCTAGAAGTATCTAACATTTATGACAAGTTTTATTGTGGTTTTATTGTGCCCAGACAAAACTATACACAGGAGATAAGACTACCCCCTATACGGGCTGTAATTGCATTGTTTTTAAGCTTGAAACCTTAAAATGCTAAGTGTTCATGCAGTTTCAAAGCCTACACAAATAGAACAGGCAGAATAAATGAAGCTATGAAACATAATGAGCGTGTACAGCGCTATTTGCGTCTGAGTGAGCCAATAATACTGTTGCCAGCATTCTTGCTGCCGCCCAATCCAATTTTACTGCGCAATGAGTTGATGCCCTGATCAAGATTTTCAGGCGCCTGTTGCACCTGTTGTTCTTGAGTAGCATCATGAACTGATGTTTCTTGAGCGCTAGGCGAAGTTGGCGCTTCTTGCGAGTGTGAGGTGAAGCTATCAGTCAAAAATGAGCTGGTACTATCAGATCCAAGTCTGTCTGACACACCACTACCTGATATTGGGCGAGGGGCATCACTCAAAGTGTTGTTTTCAAGAGAAGATTGATGCTGATCAGGCTTAATACCATAATTTGCAACATCACTCTCACTCACCATAGAATCTCTGCCCACTGGCGCTCCACTTGTAGCTGCAATGGTCGAAAGGCTTGCAGATATACTAGGGGCATTTGGCACATGTGTTTTTGGTGCCAAATTAGGCGACAAATTATTTGCCAAATTATTATTATGAGATTGAGCGTTTACTTTAGCTTCATGTGCCGCTCTAAGTTCGGCAATCGTTGGTTGTTCGCTAAGCGCCGCTTGCGAGGTTCTTGAGCCATCGCTTGCAATGGAAGCATTGTGCGAACCATCCAAATCATCGCTCGCAGATCGTCCATTGTCTTGTGAAACTTCATTACGCAGTATTGAAATAACGCTTTTAATGTTGATTTTTTGTCCAGCCACCGTTCGCTCTTGGTTTTTGCGAATTGAAGCGCCAGGCAAATCTTTTGCAAGCACTGTCTCAAAGGTCATGCGCATAGGGCTGTGCAATGCTTCGCCAAATGCAATACATTCTCTATTTGCAATCGATGGCAAGAACGAGATGGTACTTTGCGCGCCGCCATTAAAAGCACCAGCAATAATGTGCTGATCTTTTTGGTTTGATAAGCGCATCGCAAAAAAACTGTTACACTGCGAAAGAATTGTCGGGTCTAACTCACCAGGTCTTTGCGTAATAATGCCAAGATAAACACCGTATTTACGGCCTTCTTTCGCAATACGGCCAATGGCTTGTCTTGTAGGCCAAAATCCTTGTGTTTCATCTGCTGGAATATATCTGTGCGCTTCTTCGCACACCACAAGTGTTTGAATTGCACCCTTACTTGAAATTGCCAGCTCAAATGCCATTCTGCATAAGACAGATACAACAGCAGAAACCACCTCAGAGGGCAGGCCAGACATTTCTAGAACACAAATAGGTTTGCCGTTTTGCGGCAGTCTAAATATCTTAGTCAACACCGCTTCCATTCTATCGCCACCACAAAAAGTGGGGTCAAACATGAATGAAAAGCGCACATCTGTGGTCACAGAAGTGATTTTGTCTTTAAGCAATTTCAGCATTGGTTTTTCTAGTTTATTATCTAGCCAACCAAGGCGATCTTCGATGACCTTCAAAAGATCAATCATGCGATAGGGAACTGGCGCATCTGCGCTTAACTTAACTTTGCTTTTTGTCTTTTTAACCAGCGATCCGCTATCTTCATCTGCGCTTGATGCATAAAACTCTTTAGCCTCAATAATCAAATCGCGCAGTAATTCGCGTTCCAGCTCTAATCCTTTTTGACCACGAAAAATAACTTCGGCAATTTCTTCAAGCGAAAACATCCAAAACGGCAATTGTAACTCTTTAGAGCCAATCACAAGTGACGATTCTGGAAAAGCTGAACCAAATTCATTGTGCGGATCTAGCATCAAGACGCGAATTTCTTTGCGTGCTTCAATAATTTTGCGAAGCATGAGTGTCACGGAAGTCGATTTACCAACACCCGTAGAGCCAACAACAGAAAAGTGTCTTGATAAGAGTTTGTCGACATCAATTTTTGCAGGAATATCAACAGCTTGCGTCAAATTTCCAATTTCAATAATCTTATCTGCATTGTTTTCATAAATAGCAGCAAGATCAGATGTGCGAATGGCGTGAGCAATACTGCCAATGGTTGGGAAGGTTGAAATACCCGTTGAAAACTTTACGCCGCCCTCATGAGGCTGAACTTCACCAATGAGTTCTAGATATACATTCACGTGGTTGCGTTTTTTGTTTTGCCAATCACGCGTTGCGCTTTCAACTTTATAACTTTGTGCAATAACGCGGTTTTTGCCAACCCAAATAGAAAGCTGCTGCCCAACAGCCCAATAGTTTTCCATATACGGAATGTCTTCATCCACAGCAGCAGTTATTATTGCGGTCGTACTGCTACATTCAATCACATAGCCTTCTGTGCGTCGTCTGTTTGGATCAAGTGGCGTTTGGTCCTGCTTATCTTGCTGATCAGACATGTTTTCTGTTTCATTCTCAAGCATTTAAGATTTTACCTCTAGATTGAAAAAAACAGTCATTTGAACCCCATAAAAATTGCTATTAACTTTGCAATTGTTCCCACTGATAAGCAAAATTAGCTAAATTATCACTCTCTAGAATAGGTCAAGAAGGTTAAGGAAATATATTCAATTAGAACGATTATTAATCGCTAAAACCATTAAGCATTGAGTATTGTTTATATTTATTTGCATGAAGGGTTGAATGAATCGGCTTGCTGGTTAGAAGTAGACACTAGAAGGTGAGAGCAAAAGACCACGATGATGCAAACAAGGCTAGCGCGTAAGAAGTAAAGAAGGCAAAGCAAATGGTTGAAAACCAAAATACGTCAAAAGAGAATTTGACTGGCACAGCCAATGCACAAAGCCCATCAAGTGATGCCTCTATCTATGATATTGAAGGCCATATTTTACCCCATTTTACGCAAGACATTTCTAATGCGCTGGATCAAGACAGCAATGAAGCGCTGGTTGAGTTAATTGAGCCATTACACGAATCTGAATTAGCCGACGTTCTAGAAGCTATAACCCCAAATGAGCGCAAACAGCTGGTTGAAAAAGCTGGCGCTAATTTTGATTTAACGTCTCTTACCGAAGTTGATGAAGCCATTCGGCTTGAGATCGTTGACCATTTGCCAAATGAGAAATTAGCAAAAGGGTTGATGGAGCTAGATTCTGATGATGCCGTTTATATTTTGGAAGATATGGAGGCCATCGATCAAGAAGATATCCTTCAAAAACTACCTTTTGATGAAAGGGTGCTTTTAAAGCGTTCACTAGACTACCCTGAAGATTCAGCTGGTAGACGCATGCAAACAGAAGTCATTGCCGTGCCACCTTTTTGGACAATTGGGCAAACGATTGACTATATGCGCGAAGATGAAAAGCTGCCCGATAGGTTTTATGAAATCTTCGTGGTGTCTCCAGGGTACGAGCTTTTAGGCTCGCTCCAACTCGATAGGCTTTTGCGCTCTGCAAGAAACATTAAAATTGAAACGCTCATGACAGAAGCAAGCCATCCAATAGATGCAACGCTCGATCAAGAAGAGGCGGCTTTAATTTTCCAGCAATACGATTTGCTCTCTGCAGCCGTTCTAGATGAAAGCGCGCGCTTAGTAGGTATGATAACAATTGATGATATTGTTGATGTTATCAACCAAGAGGCCGAAGAAGACATAAAACGCCTTGGTGGTGTGGGCGATGAGGAACTTTCTGACAGCGTGCCCGCGATTGCAAAATCGCGCTTTCTATGGCTTTTGGTCAATCTGTTTACGGCCATTTTAGCGTCTTACGTCATTAGTCTGTTCGATGCCTCTATTGAGCAAATGGTTGCACTAGCGGTGCTCATGCCAATTGTGGCTTCTATGGGCGGCAATGCGGGTACTCAAACCATGACAGTTGCTGTGAGAGCATTGGCCAAAAGAGATATCGATAGCTACAACTCCACGCGCATTGTCACGAGGGAAGTTACGGTGGGTTTGCTAAATGGCATAGCCTTTGCCATTTTAATTGGGCTCATATCGTTTTGGTGGTTTGGTAATAAAGACCTAGGTCTAGTGGTTGGCATTGCTATGGTGTTTAATTTGGTCTGTGCGGCACTTGCAGGCATTCTCATTCCATTAGGGCTAGATAAGCTAGAAATAGACCCAGCCATCGCTTCCAGCGTGTTTGTGACCACAGTTACCGATGTGGTTGGCTTCTTTGTGTTTTTGAGCTTGGCGGCATTTTGGTTTAATTTGGCTTAGACAAACTGTCTTAGATTTTTTTCGATATTTTATAAGGCGCTTTATCGCCCTTACACCTATATGAATTTCTCAAAATATTGACTTTTACGTAAAACTAGCCTCAAATATTAAAACGCTGGTTTTGAGGCTGAACAAATATACTTGCGAAGTTAGAATGATAAGATTGGGGAATGCGTGTCACAGTTTGAAAGAGATGGATTTTACACCATAACATCGCTCACACGCGAGTTTGGAATTACCACCAGAACCATTCGTTTTTATGAAGATGAAGGCCTACTCTCGCCAATGAGACGAGGGCGCACACGTTTGTTTAGTCCAACAGACAGAAGATTGCTTGCAACAATTTTGCGCAGCAAACGCCTTGGCTTTTCAATAGCTGAAATTAAAGATATTCTATCGATGTATAAAGAACCAGCAGAAGATAGAGCGCAGTTAAATTTGTTGATGTCAAAAATCAAACAAAAGAGAGAAGCGCTAGAGCAAAAGCGTAACGACATTCTAGATACCTTGCGCGAATTTGAACAAGTGGAAGAGGTGGCTTTGGCAAGGCTCGCAGAACTTGGCGTTGGCCGCTAAAATACTACTTCGCTAAATCTAAAAAAGTGTTCACGCATTTATGGGTGGCTTATGTGCTAAGCACAAAATGCCATAAATAGACCCCAAGCCACAAAATTCCCAGCATGATGGGTTGATGCACTAGATAGTAAACAAGACTGTTCTTACCAATAAAACGAAGCGCTTTGGTAAACCCAGTATTGGCGCTATATCGAAATGCAAAATGTTGAGCTTTGTTTTGAGCCAAATCCAAATATTGAGTGACGCCAATGCCGAATAGAGCCGCGGCAAAAAAGGGAAATAGCGGAACAAAGTCACTCGATCTTGGGGTGTAATTACCAAGACCAAGCCATGCTAAATATGGATGCGAAAATAAATCTAACTTAAGCCATATGCCAGCGCCAACAATTAGTATTGCACACAAAAAGTTAAACCCCATTGGCGCCTTTACAAATACCAATCCTAGAATGCTAGCAATTGCGATATGATGTAAAATGCCAAAAAAGATATAAAAGTTTGGCGTCGCAAAATAAGTAGCGATCGTAACCAACAGTGCAGCCGCCGAAACTTTTGCTAAACGTAGCGCAAAGGATTTTTTGTTAAAATGATTGCCATGCGCCAATACTAAACTAACGCCAACTAAAAACAAAAATGAACTCGCAATGCAAACCGCAAACCATTTCATTGCAGGCTGCGCGGCAAAACCTTTTTGCGCCAAGCCTAATAGCTCAAGATCCCAGCCCAAATGAAATAACGTCATTGCAAGCAAGGCAACGCCTCGCAAAACATCCACCAAGTCGTATCGCGCTTTATGCGAAGTATTATCTAACATCTTCCCCCAAGCCATTTAGACTCAAATTATACTAAAATATTGCACTTCTATTCATAGCAGTGTGTGCGCAAAACTTTCAAACAGATTGATAAAAAGCAAAGTTTATACACATTTGTTGAGCTACTGTTTTGCTTAAATGCGGATAAACTGAAAGCGCTAAGAAGTATAAAGGCTCGAATGTGTATGATTCAGTTTATTTCAATTTTATTCCAATCTATTGAATTTAAAGAATAATAACACATAGTTGAATCAATTTATTAAGAGCTGTGCGCTCAGTGCATGGCAGCCCCTCAATATGAACATGTGGTTTAAGGCGTATTGCAGTTGCCTTGTGCCACAAAAAAGCCTAAATCGCGCCCACCCAAGCTTAGACCATTTATATTAGATCTAAACTTGGGTGCAGGGAAAATAAATAAAAGAATAGTAAAGCGTTTTTTATGATTGAAGAAAAAGCAAAAAGTTCAGTATGGAGCATAGCAATGTTTGCTGTGATCATATTCTTAAGTGCGATTGCCTTTGATGGTGCTTTTATGGAGCGTAGCTCAAACACTACAAATATTAGCGCGGCATCTGCTAACTAAGCCGGCGACTTACTTCGTCACCAAAGCTCTCTTATATATCTATAGACATCAATAAGCCCAAAATATGCTTCGCGTATTTGCCAAGCGTATTGCGTTGTGCGTTAGACACTTGACCTTCGCTTAACTGTGGATACATGCTTTTCAATTCGAATTGCTTTTACGCGCCAGCATAATTCATTTAAGTTATGGCATGGCTTTAAATCTAATCAAATTATGTGTGGGTGTCAGTGCGGTTGAAGAACTGCAGGCATTTGTTGATTCAAGATTAGAACATAGACGCCTCGCAAATAAACCAATCGAACAAATTCACACAACCAGAATGATGCCAAAACGCAAAGAAGAGTTGCTGGCTGGCGGCTCTTTATATTGGGTGATTAAGGGCAATGTGCAAGCGCGCCAAATTTTGCTCGACATCAGACCATTTGTAGATGACCAGGGTATAAAGCGTTGCGATTTGGTTTTCGAGCCAAGGCTCATTCATACGCAGTGGCAACCAAGACGTGCCTTTCAGGGCTGGCGTTACTTAACAAAAGAAGACGCTCCCAAAGATTTAGGCAAAGGCGATACAAGTGCACAGCTGCCAGGCCATCTAAAGGCAGAGCTTGCTGAACTTGGCTTGTTGTAGCGCTTTAACAGCAAAAACAGTCTCAAAATCGCATTTACCAACTGTGTTTACCTAAAGCATTTACCCCGTAAATTTACTGTACGGGTGTGTATCTGTAAGTTTCTAAATTACTGTCTTGCATATGTAACAATTTTGTTGGAGACTATTAACAGGGCGTTAATAGTTTAGTTTAGGGACGTCAATA
>JBGCEA010000242.1:0-4303 GCA_045105915.1 Nitratireductor sp. | reverse complement strand
CAGTAAAATCGCTTGCCGATTTACCATTGGTATCGCTTTGCCTTGGTGGTCTTGGTGCTTTTGCTATCATTGTTGCTTCAACACTTTTATCAAGCTTAAGCTTTGCTGGTTTCCTTGAATATTTGGGCAAGCACTCAATTGTTGTTTATCTGGCGTTTTTCTTACCTATGGCCATTAGCCGAGTGATTTTGCTCAAGTTTGCGCCCTTCTTAGACATTGGCAGTGTTTCGGCGCTGGTAACATTAAGCGGCGTTATTGGCCCCGTAATATTTTATGCAATCATCCAATTTATTGGCTGGGGTAAGTTTTTGTTTGAAAGACCCAAATGGGCAAGCATTGATAAATAGCAGTGTTTGAAAAGCAGTAATTAACTTGCAGCTAAAGTAATTTGATCAGGCCGCCTTGCCCATATCGCAGATGCGGGGGAGGCAAGGCTAGCCTGATCAATTGTTGCGAAGGTGATTGGGGCACGCTTCGCAACCGCTCAAAAGGACATGGGGACGTTACCTTTTAAGCAATTCGCAAAATTCATTTTGCTATAGTAGATAAATGGTGTTTTCAGTTTGAAAATCAACTAAATCTCAATCACGTAAGCGTGAATAAGCAATTATTTTTTTTGGACCTTATTTTGCCTTATAAAGTGAGCATAAGAGTCTCATTTTATGTCGTTTTTTAAGCCATTTATAACAGAGGAGGTGTCAATATGAGTTCACCTAAAACACATGTATATACATCTCATCTAAAGTGGACTGGCAATAAAGGCACAGGCACCAGTGCCTATAAAGCATATGATAGAACATGGGATTTATCTGTAGCCAATAAACCTGTTATGCACTGCTCTAATGACCCGCTATTGGGCGGTGATACAGGTAAGTATAACCCAGAAGATTTGCTGCTTAGCGCTCTGTCTTCGTGCCACATGCTTTGGTATTTGCATTTATGCTCAAACGCTGGTGTGACAGTTTTAAGCTATGAAGATAGCCCTGAGGCGCTTGGCGAAGTTGAGCCAAGCGGCAAAGGCAAGTTTTTATCAGCAACGCTAAAGCCAATCATTACAATTACAAAAGATTCTGACGCGCAAAAAGCATTAGATATCCATAATGACATCCACGAATATTGCTTTATCGCGCGCTCAATCAACTTCTCAGTTTCTTATGAGCCGGTAATTAATTTCGGATAAGCCAGAATAGCCAATCAACCCTGCTTGTATTTTGCTTATGCTTGGGCGATTGTGCCCATTGTCGAACAGATAATATCTTCAATGGAGCATAAAATGAAAAAGGGTGATCACCTATTTTTGGTTGATGGATCGGCCTATATTTTCAGAGCCTATCACGCACTGCCGCCTTTAACGCGCAAATCCGATGGTTTGCCAGTGGGCGCGGTTTCTGGTTTTTGCAATATGCTCTGGAAATTGCTTCAAGAAGCACGTGATACAAATTTGGGCGATGTGCCAACGCACTTTGCTGTGATTTTCGATCATTCATCAAAAACATTTCGTAACGAAATTTATCCAGAATATAAAGCCAACCGTGATGCCCCGCCCGAAGATCTGCGCCCGCAATTTGGTGTTATCAGACAAGCAACACAAGCCTTCAATGTAGCATGCATAGAAGCCGCTGGTTTTGAAGCCGATGACATAATTGCAACCTATGCCAAGCAAGCGCGCGAAGTAGGCGGCAAGTGTACTATTATTTCATCAGATAAAGACCTAATGCAGCTCATCACACCAGATGTCATTATGTACGACACCATGAAAGACAGACGGGTTGGCATAGACCAAGTGGTTGAAAAATTTGGCGTGCAACCAGAAAAAATGATTGATCTGCAATCACTGGCTGGAGACAGCACAGATAACATTCCAGGCGTTCCTGGCATTGGCCCTAAAACTGCGGCTCAATTACTAGAAGAATATGGCAACCTAGAAACGCTATTAGAGCGCGCCTCAGAAATAAAACAAAATAAACGCCGCGAAAACTTAATTGAACATGCAGATTTAGCGCGAATTTCAAAACAACTCGTGACCCTTAAAGACGATGTAGAATTAGACATAGATCTAGATGGCCTAACGCTAGAGCCAACAAATGGCCCTATGCTAATTTCATTCTTAAAGGCCATGCAGTTCAACTCTATGACCAATAAAGTTGCAAGAGCAACAGACACAGATGCAGCCGCAATTGATGCAATGGAAGTGGTTGTAGATGGCTATGAAGCAGCACGCGGTCCAGATTTAGATGCAGGCAGCGCAGTAAGTTCGAACGCAGATGAAGGCCTAGACGATTCTGGCAAACAACTAGACAGCGCCAATACACCAACTGCAAATGCAAGCGCCGTTGCGCAAAGTGTTATGAACAAACCAATAGATCATAGCACCTATGAATGCGTGCGCGATATTGAACGCCTAAAGGCATGGGTTGCAAAAATTTATGATGCTGGTGTTGTGGCAGTTGATACAGAAACAACCTCACTTGATCCGCTTCAAGCAGAATTGGTTGGAATATCTTTAGCGGTGAGCGAGGGCGATGCTTGCTACATTCCGCTTGCGCACAAAACGGGTTCAAGCGAAAGCCAAGGCGACATGTTTTCAAGCGAGCCTAGCGGCGCGCAATTGGTAGAAAATCAAATCAGCACAAAAGACGCATTGGCCATTTTAACGCCTCTATTGCAAGATGCTTCAATCTTAAAAATTGGCCAAAACATGAAATATGATTGGCTTATTTTCAAAGAACACAATGTAGACGTGCGCCCATTTGACGACACCATGCTGCTCTCTTACGTGTTAGATGCTGGCGTTGGTAAACACAATATGGATGCCCTTGCTGACAAGTGGCTAGGGCACGAATGCATTTCGTATAAATCGCTTACTGGTAGCGGCAAATCTCAAATCACTTTCGACATGGTCGAACTAGAAAAAGCCTCTGCCTATGCCGCAGAAGATGCAGACATTACTTATCGTCTATGGAAAGTACTAAAACCAAGACTAGCGGCAGAAGGCCTAACCACCGTTTATGAACGATTAGAGCGACCGCTTATCGATGTGATTGCAAGAATGGAACAACGCGGCATTAGCGTTGATAGACAAATCTTATCGCGCTTGTCTGGCGATTTAGCGCAAGCGGCTGCCAGCCTAGAAAGTGAAATTCACGAACTTGCAGGTGAGCCATTTAACATTGGATCGCCAAAACAAATGGGCGAAATTTTGTTTGGTAAACTCGGCCTATCGGGCGGCAAAAAAACCAAAACAGGCCAATATTCAACCTCTGCACAAGTGCTAGAAGACTTGGCGGCTGAAGGGCACGAAATTCCAAGCAAAATTGTTTTTTGGCGCCAATTATCAAAATTAAAATCTACCTACACAGATGCGCTTCCAGAATTTATCAATCCAAATACAAAGCGAGTGCATACATCTTATGCAATGGCATCCACCTCAACTGGGCGCCTATCTTCTTCCGATCCAAATTTGCAAAACATTCCTATTCGCACCCAAGAAGGGCGCAAAATAAGAACAGCTTTTGTGGCCCAACAAGGCCACAAATTGGTAAGTGCCGACTACTCACAAATCGAGTTGCGTGTGCTGGCGCATATCGCAGATATCGGCCAACTCAAACAAGCCTTCGCAGATGGGTTAGACATTCATGCGCTAACAGCATCAGAAATGTTCAACACGCCAGTAGAGGGCATGGACCCAATGATACGCCGCAAGGCAAAGGCCATTAATTTTGGTATCATTTATGGCATATCTGCTTTTGGCCTTGCCAACCAATTGGGCATTAGCCGAACAGAGGCAAGTGACTACATAAAAATGTACAATGAGCGCTTCCCCGGCATCAAACAATATATGGAAGACACAAAACTTTTTGCAAAAGCACATGGTTTTGTTGAAACCATTTTTGGCCGCCGAGCGCACTATCCAGAGATCACTTCAAGCAATGCGCAGGTGCGCGCCTTTAACGAACGCGCCGCCATAAACGCACCCATTCAAGGCTCTGCTGCAGATATTATTCGAAGAGCCATGATACAAATGGAAGACCAATTGCGCCAAGACAATTTAAGCGCTCAAATGTTATTGCAAGTGCATGATGAATTGATCTTTGAGGTGGTAGAAGAAGAAGTTGAAAAAACCATTTCAACAGTTCGCAGCGTTATGGAAAATGCGTGTTTCCCATCACTGCAACTTAGCGTGCCTTTAAAGGTAGACGCACAAGCGGCAGACAATTGGGATGAAGCGCACTAGCTTAGTTTACACGTTTAGTGGTTTAAGCTAAGTGAAAACTAATGGCCGTGTTTTATCTTTTAGATATAG
>JBGCEA010000241.1:0-5183 GCA_045105915.1 Nitratireductor sp. | reverse complement strand
AAATCAACTGGCAATATTGGCTTAGTTAATGCATAAGCCTAATATTGAGTCCCTTAATTTAAAGGGCTATTCTAATTCTTTATCGCATACCCTTTGCTGCGCTTACCCAAAGCAAAAGGCCAACAAATTATAAGAGGCATAAACTTTTGAAGATGAAGCGAGGAAAACTGACCTTAAAATCAGCACGCTTCACCCTGCAAATGCATGAACCGGTGCATGAGCCGGCTTCAATGGATCGCGCTCTAAGCGTTTCACATCAGCTAAGCTCAAAACTCACATCTACGCTATTAGTGCCAACACTAGCGCTCATGTTGGCGGCTTGTACCAGCTCAACAAACAACTCTAATCTCGATTTGTCCGCTTCACTTGATGAAACACTGCAAGATGCGGCAAACCAAGAAGCGAGCGCACAAGCAGGTGCTAACCAAGAAGACGGCAATATTCTTGCTTTAAATGAAGATGGCACAGATACAACTGCCCTACCCACAAATGAAAACGCATTAGAGAGCGATGCAGAAGTAGTTCTACCAGCAACTGTCACATCTCCAATTCCTTCTCCAGTAGCAAATCAACAAGTTGCAATTTTAAGCCCTCAAAGCGATCAACAAATTCAAACAGCAAATGAACCATTGAATGCGCAGAGTTCTGATTCTTCAATTCTAACGGAAATGAAAAATGCAAAAATTGAATCGGCTGGCGATACTGCACCCCAAATAGCAACGGCGCCAAATGCACCCTTTGCAACACCAGCTGTTCAAACCAGCGCACCAAAGCGCAAACTTAATTTTTTCGAGCGTCTTTTAAAGGCTCAACAAGACAAACGTGAAAAAAGACGCTTGGCCTTGCTTCCAAAAACACAAACAGCAACCACAACAACAAAAGAGTCAAACACGCAAGCTACCAACACACAGTCTTCGAATACGCCAAAGAGTGGCGCGGACATTTTCAATATTACAGCAGATGAAAATGACAATCACGACGAACAAACACCGCCAGTAGAAGTGGCATCAGTTGGTGCGCTTGGGCGCATAAACGGCCTACATGGGCTTATTTTACAAACTGAAAGCGTTCAGGTGAGTTGTTTCGTTCCAGAGCTTGTAGCCCTTTTAAAACGAGTTGAGGGACGCTTTGGCAAAAAGGTTATGGTGACGTCTGGCTATAGAAGCCCAGCGCGTAACCGGCGTGCTGGAGGCGTTAAAAACTCAACCCACACATATTGCAAAGCTGCCGACATTCAGGTGAAGGGCGTTTCTAAATGGGACATTGCCAAATATGTCAGAACACTAGATCAGCGTGGCGGTGTTGGCACATATTGTAGAACCCAATCTGTGCATGTTGATATTGGAAGCCAACGCGATTGGCACCACCCTTGCAGAAGACGCAAGAGTAGAAAATAAGCCACCATGTTAAGCGCTCATAACGCTCGCAGCGATGGCCACTTCATACGCATTTAAATTCCAATCATCAGACGAACAAATGTATTTGCAAAAAGCTAAACACTTTGCATTTAAATAATTTTGGTTTTTTAGAAAAGAAATGGTACGCCCTACGGGATTCGAACCCGTGTTACCGCCGTGAAAGGGCGGCGTCCTAACCACTAGACGAAGGGCGCACTCTATCACTGCAAATCAGCAGCGATGGGCGGGTTATAGAGACGAAAGTGATTTGCTTCAAGCCCGAAAATCACTGTTTTCAATATTTTTTCAATAAAAATTATAACATCGCCTTTTAAGGCGATTTTAGCCCATTTTAGGCAGTTAATGAGCACTTATTAAGCTGGCGCGGCATCGATTATTCGCAATTGAACGTTTTTACGTCCCTGCCATATGTTTACACCCAGCGTTCCTATAAAATGAAAGTGCTTTCCTTGGCCATCCATAAGGGCTTTTCCAAGCTTTTCATCGGCAGATCTAAAAGAGATTCCTTTTATCACACTGCCATCACTTGCTTTTAGCGTGAGGCTAACATGGTCTTTGCCAACAAGGCGAGAATATTGAACAAGATGATTGGGGAAGGCAAAAATAGGCTGCGAGTGCCCCTGCCCATATGGGCCAGCCGATTCTACTAAATCAAGAAACTTCAAATTTGCGCCACGCGCTGTAAGTGCACCATCAATTTTCATGACTTGGCCTTGGCGCGCTTTTTCAACTTGCGCACTTAAGCGCTCTTCAAAATAACTACGCAATTCGCCAAGTTTACTTTTTTCAACCGTAAGTCCAGCCGCCATGGCATGGCCACCGCCCTTAACAATAATGCCCTTTTCAACAGCCTCCCTGACCGCACTGCCAAGATCGACCCCATTTATAGAGCGCCCAGATGCCGAGCCAATACCAGCCTCATTAAAAGCGACTGCAAATGCAGGGCGAGAAAACCTATCTTTTAAGCGAGATGCCAAAAGCCCAACAATACCTGGGTGCCAGCCCGTTCTTGCGGTAACCAATACGCTAGGCCCTTCACCAAGGCCAATTTCAGCTTCGGCTTCATTTATAGCCTCATCCAGCATAATGGCTTCTGTTGCTTGGCGTTCTTTATTTAGATCTTCCAATTGAAGCGCAATTTGTTCAGCTTCATATGGGTCTTCAAGCGTCAGCAACCTACTACCAAGGGCAGCATCGCCAATTCGCCCACCCGCATTTATGCGCGGCCCAAGCAAAAAGCCTAAATGATAGGGCTGTATGGGCCCATCTAAACGAGAAACCTTGGATAGTGCTGCAATTCCTGCATTTTTGCGTGAATGCATAACAGAAATGCCCTTCACCACAAATGCACGGTTTAAACCAACCAACGGCACCACATCGCAAATAGTGGCAAGCGCTACAATGTCGAGCATGTCGAGCAAATTAACGCCAACATTCATAGAACGCTTTCTAAGTTCACGCTGAGCGCCAACAAGAACCATAAAAACAACACCCGCAGCGCACAAAGTGCCAAGGCCAGACAAATCATCTTGTCTATTTGGGTTTACTATGGCTTTTGCTACCGGCAATTCATCACTGCATTGATGATGATCTATCACAAGCACATCAACGTCAAGTTCTTTGGCTTTTTCAATAGCTTCAAAACTGGTAGAGCCGCAATCTACAGTTACGATTAGCTTTGCACCATTTTCAATGAGTTTTTGCATAGCCATCGGGTTTGGCCCATAGCCTTCAAATATACGATCTGGAATGTATATTTCATTGCTCACATCAAGCGATGTTAAAAAACGGCTAAGCAATGCAGAAGAAGAAGCCCCATCAACATCATAATCGCCAAAAATCGCGATATGAGATTTTGCAGCAATCGCATCCACCAAAATCTCAACTGCCTTTTCCATATCGGTCAAGGTAGAGGGATCAGGCATCAACTCTTTAATTGTAGGCGTTAAGAAGGAAACAGCATCTTCTTTTAAAACCTTACGCCCAATCAAGACACGCGCCAACAATTCTGGCATGCCGCTCTCTTGCGCAAGTGCAAGCGCAATATTGCGCTCACTATCATTAATGCGATCAACCCAACGCTTATCCTTAAGCGACGTTTCGACTTCTAAAAATGCTTTTTGTTTATCGCTCACTTACATACTGCCCACAAAATTGCTTGAGCACCCACAATGATATGAATTAAGCAGAAAAGAAAGCCTAGTTTTCAATGCGGATCATTTGCGCTTTGTTAGATAAATGACCATCAGAATCTATCTTATCCAATGCAGACTTAATAGCTTTTTCATTGGTTGCATGGGTAATGAGAATAATTGGCTGACTTGTCGTATCTGAATTATCATCATTTACCGCGCCTTCAGCTTTGCGCTGAACAATAGATTGAAGCGAAATGTTTTCTTCTGCCATTCTGCTCGCAATAGAAGCAAAAGCCCCTGCTTGGTCTGTAACGCTAAGGCGTATAAAATAACATCCTTCATGTGCACGCATTTTAGCGCGCGTATAGGGCTCAAGTAGCGCTGCAGGCTTGCCAAGGGCTGGTGCATGCTGATGCCCTATTTGAGCTTTTGCAATATCACAAATATCACCAGAAACCGCAGATGCAGTTGCATCGCCGCCAGCGCCAGGGCCTGATAAAACCAATTGTCCAACAATATCAGCTTCAATAGCAATAGCATTCGTAACACCAGAAATCTCAGCAATAGCAGAGCCAATTGGCACCATTGTAGGATGTACGCGCTGCTCAATGCCGCTAGCGGTGCGCTGTGCCACGCCCAATAGCTTAATGCGATAACCAAGTTCTTTGGCTGCAACAATATCTTCAGTTGTAATAGAAGTAATGCCTTCTAGATAAATATCATCCGCAGAAATTTGTGTGCCAAATGCAATGCTGGTCAAAATTGCTAATTTATGCGCTGTATCATTGCCGCCAATATCAAAGCTTGGATCAGCCTCTGCATAGCCAAGTCTTTGTGCATCTTTTAAACAATCATCAAATGAAATGCCTTCATTTTCCATGCGTGTCAGCATGTAATTACAAGTACCATTTAAAATGCCATAAATTCGCTCGATACTATTTGAACTTAAAGCCTCGCGCATGGTTTTGATGATTGGAATACCACCTGCAACGGCCGCTTCAAAATTTAAGATCGTGCCTTTGGCCTCTGCCTTAATAGCAAGCTCTACACCATGTTTTGCAAGAAGTGCTTTATTGGCTGTGACCACATGTTTACCAGCATCAAGCGCGCTCACAACGCTTGAATACGCTGCGCCCTCTTCGCCGCCAATTAATTCAACATAAACATCAATCAAATCAGATTGAGCTAGAGCATCTGGGCTATCAAACCATTCTACATTAGAAAGATCACACCCACGGTCTTTGGTTTTATCACGCGCACAAACCGCAACAATTTCGATTGGGCGTCCACATTTTTGAGAAAGCTCATTATGTTTATTTTGCATAATACGCACAAGAGAAGCACCTACTGTGCCAACCCCTGCAATACCAATGCGTAACGCTTCTGCCATGTGAAAATGCCTTTTAGTTTTGTGGTGCAATGCAAAACAGCTCTGCACAATTTGTTGTAAGTGGATAGATAATTGCAGCAATAAAAAAGCGCAAGGGCTTTTGCAAACTTATGCGCAATTGCAAAGCTATTTTACTGCTTAAATATTAGGCCATACTAATTTAGAAAAATGAAGCGCGTACTATCTGGCTATTTGTTTAACAGCTTGCTTATAGTGCGTTCTTGCTTTTTTGCGCAAAGC